>CAKZYD010000001.1 GCA_937884085.1 uncultured Sphingomonadales bacterium
GGTTTGGGCGGCAAGCGCTGCGGCCAACCCGGCAGCGCCGCGATTGGCGTTAAAAGGCGCATTGATATTGCTGCCAAAGGCAAGGCCTTCGCCCCAAAAGCACAGAGCGCAGTCAGGGTCGATGGTCTGGGCCTTGCGAAAGGCGGCAATGGCTTCATCATGATTGAAATTCGCCATATGGGCCATGCCGGTATCAAACCAGAGCTGGGCCTCTTTCTCGCCCGATGAAACGGGAAAGTGAAAGTGTGCGACGACCGTATCAGGCAGCACAAAGGGGTCTGCAAAAGCAAATTTGGCCGCCTGGGCGGGAAGAGCGCTTGTCGTGGATGCAGGCGGCTGGCCACCGCATTGGCTTTGGGACAAGGTGAGCGGGTCTATAAAGGGCTTGGCGTCGGCATTGCGCTCGCCGCTCTCAACAGGGGCACAAGCGCTCCCAGCGATCAGTATGGATGATACACATAGAAAAACCAGCGCGCGCATAGCGTCTCTCCCCCCCCCAATACTCTAGGCGCTAGTATAGCGCAAAAGCGGCCGCGGCGATGTTCACATTTTTGCTCCCCGCGAACAGGGGTATGTCCTAGACAGGGCCGAATGCACTAAGGTCTTGGAAGCATGAGAGAAACATGCTGCCGCTCTTTGATAACGTAGGTGTGACTTTTGTGACTTTTGACGCTTGAACTGGCAGCTATTCCGCCGCTTGTGGCCGCCTCTCCAGGAGGCCAAGCACTTCACCTGCCGCTTTGACGATATTGGTGCCAGGACCGAACACGGCAGCGACGCCTTTATCGTACAGGAAGTCATAATCGGCTGGCGGGATGACACCGCCGCAGATGACTTTGACGTCCCCGGCGCCTTCGGCGCGCAAGGCGTCGATGAGCTGCGGGACGAGGGTTTTGTGACCTGCCGCGAGGGAGGAGACGCCAATGATATGGACGTCAGCCTCAATGGCTTGGCGGGCGGCCTCTTGCGGGGTTTGGAAGAGTGGGCCGACGTCCACGTCAAAGCCAAGGTCGGCAAAGGCCGTGGCGATGACTTTGGCGCCGCGGTCATGGCCATCCTGGCCCATTTTAACAACCAGCATCCGTGGGCGGCGGCCTTCGGTGGCTTGGAAGGCGTCGATGTCGCGGGTCAGAGCGGCGAAGTCCTCATCGCCATCATAGGCGCTGCCATAGACCCCGGAGACGGATTTGATTTCCGCTTTATGGCGACCGAACTCCTGCTCCATCGCCATGGAGATTTCCCCTAGCGTGGCGCGGGCCCGGGCGGCATCAACGGCAGCGGCGAGAATATTGCCTTCGCCGGACTTAGCGACCTCAGTCAGGGCTGCAAGGGCGGCTTGGCAGGCCGCTTCATCGCGGGCCGCGCGGACGTCTTCGATACGTTTGATCTGGCTGGCGCGGACTTTCTCGTTATCGACTTCCAGGAGTTCGATATCGGCTTCATTGGGATTAGGGTATTTGTTAACGCCCACCACCACTTCTTCGCCGCGGTCTACACGGGCTTGCTTGGCGGCAGCGGCTTCTTCGATTTTAAGCTTGGGCAGACCGGCTTCCACAGCCTTGGTCATGCCGCCCATTTCTTCGACTTCATCGATGAGCTTTTGGGCTTCGGCCATCAAGTCCCGGGTCAAGCTCTCCACGAAATAAGAGCCGCCCATGGGGTCAACCACATTGGTGATGCCGCTTTCTTCTTGCAAGATGAGCTGGGTGTTACGGGCAATACGGGCGGAGAAATCGGTCGGCAAAGCAATTGCTTCATCAAGCGCATTCGTATGGAGCGACTGGGTGCCGCCCATCGCTGCCGCCAGCGCTTCCAGCGTGGTACGAATAACGTTGTTATAGGCGTCCTTTTCTGTCAGCGAGACGCCAGAGGTTTGGCAGTGCGTACGCAGCATCATGGATTTGGGGCTTTTCGCACCAAAGTTCTTCATGATGCTGGCCCACATGGTGCGGGCCGCCCGCAGCTTGGCAACTTCCATGAAGAAGTTCATGCCAATGCAGAAAAAGAAGCTTAGGCGCGGGGCAAAGGCATCCACGTCCAGGCCTTTTGACTTGGCTGCGCGGACATATTCCATACCGTCGGCCAGCGTGAAGGCGAGCTCCTGGGCCAGCGTGGCGCCCGCTTCTTGCATGTGATAGCCGCTGATGGAAATGGAATTAAAGCGCGGCATGTTCTGCGCGGTATATTCAATGATGTCCGCAATGATCCGCATGGAGGGCGCGGGCGGGTAGATATAGGTATTGCGCACCATGAACTCTTTTAAAATGTCGTTCTGGATGGTGCCGGACAGCTTGTCTGGCGAGACGCCCTGCTCTTCGGCTGCAATGATGTAGAAAGCAAGGCACGGGATGACCGCGCCATTCATGGTCATGGAGACCGACATTTCATCGAGGGGAATGTCTGAGAAGAGGATCTTCATATCCTCAACGGTATCGATGGCAACGCCGGCCTTGCCCACATCGCCGGAGACACGCTCATGGTCAGAATCATAGCCGCGGTGCGTGGCCAGGTCGAAGGCAACAGACAGTCCCTTTTGGCCGGCGGCCAGGTTCCGCTTGTAAAAAGCGTTTGATTCTTCAGCCGTGGAGAAGCCCGCATATTGCCGGATAGTCCAAGGGCGCCCGGCATACATGGTAGCCTTAACGCCGCGCGTGAACGGGAAGAAGCCAGGCAACGTCTCATCCAGGTCTGCCACGTCCTCGGACGTATAAAGCGGCTTGACGGCAATGCCCTCGGGGGTATCCCAAGTAAGGCCATCGAGCGGCTTGCCGCGCAGCTCTTTGCCGGCCAGCTCCATCCAGTCTTGTACAGTCTTCGTCATGATGCCTCTCAGCGCCTGGTCAATTCGCGCGGACTATTACGATGTCATCGTTACGAGTCAATTTATGACGTTTCACAGGGCGACAAGGCGCCTCAACACCGTCTTAGCCTTGATTTTTGATAATTTTATCAAGGGCCTTGAGGTCAGCCTTAGCCGATTTCAGGCGCGGATTATAGTCCAGTGCAGTCTCATAAGCCTGCCGCGCAAGCTCAAAACGCTGCTGATGCTGGAAAATCTGCCCAATACGCCAATGGGCCGGGCCGCGGAAATCAACGCCAAAATGCTGGGTCTCTCCAGACAAGAAACGGAGCAGCGCTTGCTCGCCAGCTTTAAGTTTTTCGCCATGCTCGGCGCTGAGCTTGCCCATCTGATAATGCCGCATACCGGACATGGGTGACGAATCAGAAATGCGCGACAGCGTCTCCTCCGTGCGGTCCCATTCTTTGAAATAGCCAAACACCATGGCCGCTTGCAGAAGGCCTTGGTCGTGAATATCGCTTTGTTTAACGGCCTCGTCGACCAGCGCATGAGCCCGCTCTGGATCTTCTTTGAAAATCAACTCCGCCTCTGCCAACGCTGCCCGCGGCATATTGAGGGTTTTCAAGCGCTCCAGCGCTTGAATTCCCAACGCCGCATCCCCGCCAGCAACGGATGGCGCGCGATAATGGAACTTAGCGACGCATTCCAGCGCATCTTCATCCTCTGGCACAGCATCCAAACGTCCAGAACAATGAACGCGCAGACGCTTTGCCCATTTGAGTTTGCCGAGGCTGCCAGCACTCGCCAAATTCGCGTTAACCGCATCAAGCTTGGCTTTGAAATAGGCAGCGCTGCTAGAAACCGGATGGTCTTCAAGAAGCGCCCAAGCGGCTTTGGCTTCGCCAATGCGGATGAGGCCAGTAATGCTCCGGGCGAGTGTCTCGTCATTTGGCTCAGCCTCGTAGGCAGCGATGGCCTCCGCTTTCGTGGTGCGGGCAACCGGTGCTGGCTCAACCAACGTTTCATAGCTCAGGATAGCCGCTGGCTCTGCGGCGAAAACCGAGGCACAGCAAACGACGCTGAAGAGAAATGAGAGAATCAATCGCATGGCAGTGGAGTTTAGGGCAACCATGCCTATTTTCAATTCAACAACTGCGACCTTTTGATGGCATGGGCCAACATAACAATCCAGCTGAGACCAACACCCAGAACAAGATAGACAGCGCTGGTGCCGGGCGATTGATAGGCGGGGAGAACCAATAGTAAGGGCGGCAGGCACAAAGCGCCCAAAACAAAAGCCCCGCGCGCAAGGAATGCCATCGCCGCAACGGCAGAAATAACCGCAAGCATGCTCCATTTCGCCCAGCTGAAAAGCTGCATTTCAAGCAGCTGGCGTCCTAGCATCGGGCCGTCCGGTGACAAAGAAATGTGACTAAGGACCTGGTTTTCGAGCGCATCGAAGACCAGCACAAGCGCAATCATGGGGATCACAGTCCACCAAGCCCGCAAGTCGGTCTTAAGCCGCTGACCATGAAAAAACAGTGCTAGAAACACCGCATATATGGCCATGAAGCCATAATCGACACGATTGCCCATCAGCATAGACTGCGTGATCGCCTGGCGCTCAGCGCTCCCTGAGGCCCCAAAAATGGCCAAGATATCCTGCCTTGAGGTTGCAAACTGCAACGCAAGCGCAGGCGGCAAAAAAGCCGTCTCGGCACTTGGCACGCGCACGGGGTAGATAACCAGGAGGACGCCCACCATGCCGAAGCTGAGCAACCCAGCAATGGTGCACACTAAAAATGCTTGGCGCTCTTTCAATACCCCGCCCCTGCATGGCAGCCCTTTATCAGTCAACGTGTTAAAACGAAAAACATGACCTCTGGAAGAGACAATTTCGCTTTCGCAATAGAACGCTCTTGCACTCATCCTAGGTATGGGCACTGTGAGCGTCGCACGCCTTCAACATGGCCAGTTGGGAGACAGAGTATGCGCGCCTTGTTAAGCGGTTTTGCTGTTTGGCTTTTGATGGGAAGCCAAGCACTGCATGCGCAAGCAATCTCAAATTCGGACCTGGCAAACCTTATTGAAGACCATTGGGAAATCCGACTAAAGCGCAGCCCCGTCTTGGCCACAAGCCTAGGTGACCGCCGCTATGACGACACACTGGGCAGCTTGTCGCTCAGCGCCATGGACAAAGCCAAGGCGCGCTATGAGGATGTGCTGAATGGGCTCAAAGAGCTTGACCCGTCGAAACTCAATGGCAGCGACCAACTCAATTACGACCTGTTTGAACAGGAACTTGAGCGCGACATCGCCTCGCTCAGCCAGCCGCAGCGGTCCATTTTGTTCAATCGGTTTGCAGGCTGGCACATCTCCTTTGCCAACCTGGTCGACCGTGTGCCATTTTTCGCGCTGGCCGACTATGAAAGTTATATCGCGCGGTTAAATGACTTCTCCCGCTACAACGCGGAAGGCATCGCAACCACCCGCTGGGCCATCAAAAACAAATATGTCCAGCCCTGCGAAGCGATGCAGGGCTATGGGCGGACGATTTCAGCGCAAATCACCACACAGCCAGAGCAAAGCCGCTTCTGGGAACCGTTCAAAACGCCGCTGGCCAGCGTTGACCCACAACTCTGGAAAGGCTTGAAGGCCCGCGCCCGCACGGCGAGTGAAGATAGGGTGATGCCGGCCCTGCAGCTCTGGGCGGATGTCTTTACCCGCGAATACATGGCCGCCTGCGCTGAAAACGTTGGCGCTGATGACCTTCCCGGCGGCGATACCTATTATGCCGAACGTATTAAACGCTACACGACCTTGGATATGCTGGCCCGGCAAATCCACCAGACCGGCCTGTCGGAAGTGAGTCGCATTCGCCGCGAAATGCGCGCGGTGATTGACGACGCCCGCTTCAACGGCTCGTTCCAAGACTTTCAAGCCTATTTACGCACTGACCCGAAGTTCTATGCGGCCACACCCGAAGCCCTGTTAGAAAGGGTCGCCTATATCGCCAAGCAAGCCGATGGCGCCTTGCCCACTCTGTTTGGTCGTTTGCCGCGGATGCCTTACACTGTCAAACCCATTCCCGACGCTATCGCGGAGGGGAATACAACAGCCTACTATGAACAACCCTCCGGCGATGGCACACGGGCTGGCGTCTACCGTGTCAATCTCACTGCTTTAGACCAGCGCCCGCTTTATGAGCTGGAAGCCCTGACGCTGCATGAAGCTGTTCCCGGCCATCACCTTCAAATCGCGTTGCAACAGGAGTTGAAGGACCTGCCAAATTTTCGGCGCTTTGGCGGCTATACAGCCTTCATTGAGGGCTGGGGCCTTTATGCCGAAAGGCTGGGCCTTGAGATGGGGTTTTATAAAGACCCTTATTCGAACTTCGGCCGGCTTAGCTACGAAATGTGGCGCGCTTGCCGCCTCGTCGTTGACACCGGCCTTCACGCCCTCGGCTGGACACGCCAGCAAGCCATCGATTTCATGGCCGATAACACCGCTTTAAGCGCTGCCAATATTGAAGCGGAAGTGGACCGCTATATCACCTGGCCTGGTCAAGCCCTGGCCTATAAGCTTGGCGAGATAAAAATCCGAGACCTACGGGCTTTTGCAGAGAAAACCCTCGGCGACGCCTTCGACCTCAGGGCCTTCCACGATGCGCTCTTAGCGGAAGGCGCTTTGCCGCTGACAACACTCGACAAACGCATGCGCGGCTGGGTCGAGGCCCAAACAGCTCCTTAAGGTTTTTCGCGCTAAAGACTGGTTGAGACGGCCAGGAGAGACGCTTTGCCAATGCCAAACATGCAAGAACCCACAAGCGTTCTTGTGGTGGATTTCCCAAGCCGTGGACCGATGCACTCGGGGTTTAATGGCGCACTTTTGCGCATCATTCGGCTGGCCTTCCCAAATGCAACCATCACAACCTATGCACAGGCTGCCCATAACGCCGTCTTACGAGAGGAAACTAACGACTTGGAGGGCTTGGCCTGGGAAACGCGCCCGCCGATTTATGACGGCGAAAAACTGCTGCCGGCCTTCAAGACCAATCTTCAGCACCTAAGAGCGCAACTGGACGGCGCAAAAAAAGCGCGGCACACCATTGAGCAGGCAGCAGCCGACATAAAGGCGGATTTGATTGTCATTGTTTGTCCAGCGCCACTGGTCATGGGCGCACTGCGATTTGCAAAACTGCCCAAAGCAGTCCCCATTCACCACATTTTCTTCGGACAGATTAAGGCCGCGCGAGAACGCGCCTTGCGCAACCCAATCTGGAAGACCTTCACTCTGCGAAACGATATTCGCTTTGGCGCCATGAAGACTGTGCGGTTTATCATGCTTGAAAAGCATCTGGAAAACGCGTTCCACACCTACATGGGCAACACGCGCTATCCGGTCTTCACCCTTGACCACCCTTTGCCAACCGTCGCGGCAGCCCCAAGGCATGAGGCGCTGAGCAAGCCAGTCAAATGCGCGTTTCTGGGCATGGCGGTGCCCCCTAAGGGCTTTTCTGGCTTCGTTGAGATTGCCCGCAAACTGGCTAGCGAAGACCTGGAGTTTCACGGCCTTGGGCATTTGGGCAATAATGTCGACCATCTCGATTTGACGCCGCTGACCACGCGGCCGACGGGAGACAAACTCCCACAAGATATTTTCGTGCAAAAGCTGCTGGAGATGGACTGTATCGTCCAACCGATGAGCGCGGCCTATGCCAACAATGCAAGCGGCACACTGCTGGACGCCATCGCCTATGAAAAACCCTTCTTTTGCTTGAAAAACGATGTGATGGATACGCTTGAAGACGCCCATGGCCCCATCGGATACGCCGCCTCGGACTTGGACGATTTGGCGCAGGCGGTACAAGACTTCGCTGACGGCAAATATGTGGATGCGCAAGCCGTCTGGCTGGAAAACCAAAGAGCGGTGAAAAAGGCGCGGTCTCTCGAAACGCTCGCCGCAAAATATCGAGATTATATCCTCGGCGGTGAATAGCAGCGCAGCAGACCTGAATAAATCATGAATTTAACGGTCATCTTGTGCTAAGGGCGCTAGCAGTACTTATCTCTGTATCAAAACCGTTACTTGCAGGGGACATATTGATGGCGTCTTTCTTTAAACCACTGGCCGCATGCGCGGCGCTCACTCTTCTGACCGGACCTGCCTTTGGCCAAGCGCGCGATACCCGCGTGACGGACCAGGAATTGCGCGACAATGACTGGTCGCAGCGCAAAGGCGACATCCGCCAAGACCTTCAGAACATGCAAAAGCGGACCATCGACAACGCTTTTGATTCCATTGGCGGGGTGATCCGTAACAAAGGCGAGTGGGATGGCAGTTTCCAGTCCACCATCCGCCAAACGCCGCTGTTAGGCTTTTTTAAAAACCAGCCTTATGAAAAAGAAAACACCTGGCCGCGCGTTGCCATCACCGTTCTAGAATGGGAGACGGGCAATACCTATTCGCGCGCGACAGAAGACGCCTTCCGCAGTTATTATTCCGACGATAAGGCAGAGCGCATGCGCTCAACGGACATGAGCATGCAATTCGCCAGCGACGGCTGCTGGATGTATTCCGCTGTCATCTGGCGCGATGCCAGTACCCGCGAAGATATTGACCCCTTCAGCGTCTGCAACGCAGAAATCTATCAATTTGAAGGCGCCTCGGTTGTCGACATCGGCCTGTGGGGCGGCTTCCCGCACACAACTTGGGAAAATACCGGCAACCGCCGCACCGATGGCCCTTTGCCGCCCAAGCGCGCCATTGAAGACAGCCCCTCTTCTCCGCAACTCGGCGGCGCCTTTGGCGGCGGCATGAACCGCGAGACTGTCGGCATTGCCAATCTGCTGCTCCACCTTGGCTTTAACTGGAAGGAATCCATGGACGGCCGCCTCTGGTTGGTCGGCTGGGGCCCAGACAGCCCCAAAGGCGAGTCCGCAAAGCCAAAGCCAGATCCCTTCGCCACGCTGCCCAATGGCATGCCCGCCAATATGCCAGCGCCGCCTAATGCCGCCTTTAACCTAGGCAATGCGACCGGCCAAATGCCAGGCGCCATGGACATGGCCGCCTTGCAAAAACAAGCAGAACAAATGGGCCTCGGCCAAGCTGTGGCCGCGCCGCATATGCAAGCGCTCGGCCTCAATCAAAGTGAAGCCTCTGACAGCTTCATCGATCTGGTGATGGATGGCCCCTCACTAGTCGGCCAAACGGTCACGGTGAAAGCCGATGCCTACTGCGTGCAAAACTATTGCACCATGGAAGGCGGCGGCCAATTCATGTCCTTCGACGCCTCAAAGCTGCCGCGCGAGGAAAAGAAAGTGGCCATGTTCAAGTGCACCATCACCAGCAAGTGCAAAAATGCCACTATAACTGGTGTTGTTAAGGCAGACGACCATGATGGCGGCACGGTGCTGCAGGCAACGTCATTTGCGAAATGAACGCGGTAAAATAGCTGGGGTATATACCAATATATGCCATCATAAATCCTTGCTCAGACCAGGGAAAAACTTACGAGCGGTGTTGGCAGTAGCGTTTTAGCGGGTGGATGGACTGTGACACAGAGCAGCCTTATAAAACTCACATTGAAACTCCATCCTTTTTAGCGGTATCATATTGCGGTACAGTATAAGCGATCTAAAAGATGGTGCATCCACTTAAGCGCAAGACGTCGCTCACTTTAGACAGGCAGGCCCTGAGCGCTGCAAAAGCACTCGGCGTTAACGTATCAGCGGTCGCCGACGAGGCGCTGAAGAAAGCGGTGATCGAAGCGCGGCGGCAGAAGTGGCTTGAAGACAATGCCGATGCTTTTGCAGCGCAGTCACGATGGCATCAGGAAAATGGCCACCCGCTTGCTGACATCATGGCAGGCGATTTATCGGCAACATGGAGCAACTAAGCCGCTTTGACATCGCCGAACATGGCGGCCTCTTGATGGTCGTCATTGAAAGTGAATTGCTGCCACCAGACCCAGCCGTCGTCGTCGTCCCCTTGATTAAAGGGTATCCAGCTATCCAATACCTAAATCCGGAAATTGCGGTAAACGGCGGGTCGTTTATTTGCGCCACGCGGCTCATCGCGTCGGTCCGGCGGGCAAGCCTTAAACGTATCGGAACGGCTGAGGATCAAAGCGATGAAATCATTCGTGCTATCGATATTTTGCTAAGCGGTGTTTGACCTGATGACTTCAGGTTAGAGCAACGCGCCATCCCCAGCATAAGATCTACCCATGCAAATCTCCACCAAAGCCCCGCGCGGCCATGTGACGGCTGTTTTAGGGCCGACCAATACTGGCAAAACGCATTTGGCTGTGGAGCGGATGCTTGGGCATGCCTCTGGCGTCATGGGCTTTCCGCTGCGGCTGCTGGCGCGGGAGGTTTATGACCGGGTGGTGGCCGTGAAAGGGCCGGAGCGGGTTGCCTTGATGACGGGGGAGGAAAAAATCATTCCTCCTTTTGCGGATTATTTTCTGTGCACGACTGAATCCATGCCGCGCTCTGCTGGGCTTGGGTCTCGTGATTTTGCTTTTGTCGGGATTGATGAGATCCAGATGGCAGCGGACCCGGAGCGTGGGCACGTCTTTACCGGGCGGATGCTCTCTACACGCGGCACGGAAGAGACCATGCTGCTGGGCGCGGGGACCATGAAGCCGCTGGTCAGCCAGCTTATCCCCAAGGCAGAAATTGTTACCCGCGAGCGTTTTTCTGAGCTCACCTATGTGGCGCCGAAAAAGCTAAGCCGCTTGCCCAGACGCACTGCATTGGTCGCCTTCTCTATTGAAGATGTCTATGCGCATGCGGAACTGCTGCGGCGACAGAAAGGCGGCTGTGCTATCGTGATGGGCGCACTTTCCCCACGCACGCGCAACGCTCAGGTAGAGCTCTATCAGAATGGCGAAGTCGATTATCTGGTCGCCACCGATGCCATCGGCATGGGCCTTAACATGGACATTGATACCGTCGTCTTTGCCAGCCGGCGTAAATATGATGGCCGCAAGATGCGGGATTTGACCACGCCGGAAATTGCCCAAATCGCAGGCCGCGCTGGGCGGCATATGTCAAACGGGTCCTTTACGTCACTCCTACGCATGGAAGAGCGTTCCGCGCAGTTTTCCGAGAGCGAAATCAGTGCGGTTGAACAACACCAATTTGGAGCCGTAAAACAGATTTTCTGGCGCAGCGATACTCTCGATTTTTCTTCTATTGATGGACTTATTCGAAGCCTGGAAACACCGCCGGGCGAAGACGTGTTTTTGCGCGCACGCTATGCGACGGATGTCGCCATGCTTAAATCCTTGGCGAGTGAAAAGGCGCTGGTTGAGGTGGCAAATACACCTGAGCGGGTGAAGCTCCTATGGCATGTCTGCCAAATCCCAGACTTCCGCAAACTCTCTGGCAATGTCCATGCGCGCTTGCTGGCGCAGATTTTTCGGCATCTGCTGGAGCATGACATGCGCCTGCCCGACCGCTGGATGCATGCACAGATTGACCGCTTAGACAATGTGTCCGGCGACATCGACACCTTGGCCCAGCGCATCGCTGCCATCCGCATCTGGACCTTCATTGCCAACCGTCCAAACTGGCTGGAAAACGCACTCTATTGGTCAGAAGTCACAAGGGCCATTGAAGACAAGCTATCCGATCAGTTACATGAGCGCCTTACGCAACGCTTTGTTGATAAACGCACGAGTATTTTGCTGCGGCAGCTGAAGGAAAAAGGCGACCTGATGACCCAAATCGAAAGCGCGGCACCGGGCCAGGATGACATCGTGGTGGAAGGCCACCAAATCGGCACGCTGAAAGGCTTTAACTTCAGTGTGGACAGCGCGGCCCCACGCGAAGAGCAAAAGATGTTGCGCGCTGCCGCCGACAAAGCGCTGCGCCAAGAGCTGGACCGTCGCGCGATTGAGCTCAAGGCCGCTAAGGATGGTGAATTCACACTCGATTTGGCGCGCGGCTTTGGCGCGCCGCATATCAAATGGCGCGGTGCCAGCGTGGCAAGCGTCCATAAAAGCGATGAGCCGCTGACGCTGCATGCCGAGCGTATCTACGGCGCTATGCTGGATGGCCAAGCCGCCGAAGTGGTGCTTGAGCGTTTGAATACGTTCCTGACCGACCATGTCGCCGAGCTGCTCGGCCCCTTGGTTCAGGTGCGTGATGTTCTGAAAGCCGCCTCGAAACCTGGCGCAGACGTGGCGCTCGGCGGGCAAGCGCGGGCGGTGGCCTATCAACTGATAGAAAATCTCGGCATCCTGCCGCGCGCCATGGTGGATAAGGAGGTGCGCGCCTTAGACCAAGTTGCGCGGCGCGGCCTGCGCCAATTCAAAATCCGCTTTGGTTCGACCCATATCTTCATTCCACTGCTGCTCAAGCCCGCGCCTACAGATTTACGCCTCATCCTCTGGGCGCTGGAGAGGGGCGAAGACATACCCGTGGTCACGCGCCCGACACCTGGCCTTGTCTGGATTGAGCTTGATAAGGCGGTTCCGCGCGATTTCTACCGGGTTGCTGGCTTTAAAACGGTCGGGCCACATGGCGTGCGTATTGACATGCTTGAGCGCCTTGCCGACGCGGTGCGCCCGCTGGGCCAAAACGCAGCCCGCTTCACCGTATCGCCGGATTTGATGGGGTATGTGGGTGCGTCAGGACATGATTTTGAAGGTGTGATGCAAGCGCTCGGCTATCGCCACGAGGCGATCGAAAAAGAGGCTTGGCTGGCCGAGCAAGCTGCCAAAGAGGCGGACGCAGCGCAGAGCGACACGCCCGCTCCGGAGAGTGAAGCCGCCAAGGCTAATGAAGCGGAGCAACCTGAAAGCCCAACAGCGCCAGAGGTCGATATATCAACCGTTGCAGAGCCTCAAACAGCGTTAGCGGCCGAGGCTGCACCCGATGAAAACCAAACACCGGCTGGAGCGGCGCCTAGCCAAGAGACCGAACCCGTTGCGAACGGGGAAGCGCCAGCGGACGACGCAGCGGCAGCCGAGCCAGAAATGGTGACTGTCTATCAGTGGGATATACGGCCCAAACGGCGGCCACACAAGGCAACCCATGGCCGCGGCAAGAAACACCCTGGCCGGAACGATGGCGCAAAGCAGGCACGCCCCAACAAAAAGGGCCCGCGAAAAGGCGCGATGAAAGGCCAAGGCGGGAAACCAGGATGGTCTGCCGGACCTGGCCCCAAGAGAGGCAAAGAGAGCATCGATCCAGACAGTCCCTTTGCTGCTTTGGCTGGGCTAAAGGACAAGCTCCAGAACAAATGACGACGCCAGAG
>CAKZYD010000002.1 GCA_937884085.1 uncultured Sphingomonadales bacterium
AAATATCCCAGGGCAGCGCGGTCGCGAAGGGCGCGACAAAGCCGAATTGCTCTGATTTGGCGAGGATATTGTAGAGATGCGTCGTCCCGCTGCGCCAATGACCGAGGATGAAAATAGGCGGCGCGATGTCTTTTGGCGCTTTGACTTTTGCATAGGCCCGTTCGCCCAGAGTGAAAGGCAGGCGGCCGATGGCAGCGCCCCAGGCAATGAGATATTGCGGCAGGCCGCGACCTGTCGGAAAGCCGCCACGATGGGTCGCCTTCGCCAAGGTAGCCAAATTGGCACCGCAAAGGGGGTGGGTAAGGCGCCTCGTATCGGCCATGGGTGCCGCGTTTCTTTCTTAGTTGGCTTTTAAAGCTGGTCTGCGCTGGGCGCGGCATGTCAATAAGCGGCGAAGCTGCTCTTGCCAAGTATTCTCACGCTAATAAGGAACTGACCGCCCCATGAAGGCCTTGCTGGAGACCCTCACACACTTGTCTTGCCGGTTTGCGCCGTTGGTTTTGCTATGCGCGATTGGCTTATGTGCTTTGGGCCTGTGGGTTTTTCTCACGCGTCTCGCTGTGGTGACCGATACAGATTCCATGATTGATCCGAGACTGCCGTACCGGGTCAATTATGCGGCGTTTCAAGAAGCCTATCCGCAGCTGGGCGATACCGTAGCTGTCGTGATCACCACAGATGTGCCAGAGCTGGCGCAGCGTGCGGCCGGTGGCCTTGCCGAGCGCCTTGCCGATGATGCTGAGAATTTCGCATCCGTCTATGCGCCGCAGACCCTCGATTTCTTTCAAGACAATGGCTTGTTGTTTTTGAGCGAGGACGCGCTGCTGGACCAGCTCGACACCCTCATCGCCGCGCAGCCGCTGCTGGGCCCGCTTTTGCGGACGCCGTCCTTAGCGCAACTTTTGGAGAGTTTGGCGGAAGCAAAAGAAGAGGGCACCGAGGGAGAGCGCGCCGACCTTCTCAACACAGTCGTGGCCGACGTGGCTGCGGTATCTAAGGCAACGCTGGCGGGCAAACCAGCCATTTTGAGCTTGCAAGCGGCGATGTCGGATACCAGCGACCCCGTTATTCTGGTCGTCCAGCCACGGCTTGACCCATCCAAAGTCAATCCTGCCAAGGCGGCTTTGGGGGCCCTGCGCGGCCATATTGCGGCGGTTGAAGCCGCCCTGCCAGCGCCGGTGGATATTGCCCTGACCGGGAAGATTGCGCTGAATGCAGAGGAGTTGAAGTCGGTCTCCTCCGGTGCTGCGCTGGCGGGGGGGCTCTCGGTTCTGTTGGTGGCGATTGTGCTCTATTGGGGCACGCGGTCGGTGCGGGCAGCACTGGTTATGGTGGTCAACCTGATAGCTGGCCTCATCTTCACGGGTGCCAGCGCGCTTTTGATTTTCGGCTCTCTCAATATCATTTCTGTCGCCTTCGCCGTCTTGTTCATCGGTCTAGGCATCGATTTTGCCATCCACCTGCTTTTGCGGGCCCAGGAGGCTGGCCCAGATGCTGACTGCGCAGATGCTCTGCGGGCGGCGGCAGGCACATCCGGCCTTGCGCTTGCCCTATGCGCGCCGACGACGGCGCTCGCCTTTTTGAGTTTCACCCCCACTGGCTATGCCGGCCTGGCGCAATTGGGTGTCATCGCGGCCATCGGTGTCTTCATCGCCCTGGCCACATCAATGACGCTGCTGCCAGCGCTCATCATGCTTTTCAAAGTGCCGTTCAAATCGGCCCAAGTGAAAGCGAGCGGGACTCCATCGATAGCCCCCCAGATGGTGTTGATTGGGACGGCTGTCCTTTTGCTTCCCGCAGGCTTTTTTGCGAGCAAAATTGGCTTCTCCGCAGACCCAATCCGATTGAAAGATCCGTCCTCTCCGTCGGTAATAGCGTATGAAAGCCTGGTCGCGCGGGAGAGCTTTTCGCCTTACGTGGCGCATGTTACATGGCCGACAGCCGATGCGGCGGAGGTTGCCCAAACAAAAGCCAAATCATTGCCGGCGGTGGGGAATGCCGTCTGGCTTGGCAGCTTTGTGCCAAAAGACCAGGTAGAGAAGCTGGACTATATCGCAGAGGCCTATTTCCTCTTATCCGCAGATTTGATTGCGCCCGATGCTGTTGAGCCAGTGGAGATAGATGCCGCAAAGGCGGCCATGCAGCGCTTAAGCACCGCGACCAAAGCGCCTGAATTTGCAGCGTTTCTAGAGCGCGCAAAAGACGCACCGCAGCTTTGGCAAGCGCTCTCCCGCCGCGCTTTGGAAACCGTTCCGGATTTGCGCGCGACCTTGCAGCGGCAGCTCACCACAGACGGTGTGGCGGCAGATGAAGTGCCGGACGCCATTCGCAATCGCTATGTGGGTCAGGATGGCTCTTATCGCGTAGAGCTGCTGCCTGCAGAGCCCATCGGCACTGAACAGGCTCTTAAGGCGCATGTCGAAGCCCTGCGGGCCACTTTTCCGGACGTGACCGGAACTCCGGTGCAAATCATCGGGTCAGGAGCGGTTGTCCAAAACGCCATGGTGCAAGCCACGCTGACGGCCTTTGGCTTGGTCAGCGTGTTTTTGCTGCTGCTGCTTCGCTCCTTGAAGCAGGTGGCTTATATCCTGCTCCCAGTCTTTCTCGCTGGCATCTTTACGCTAGGGAGCGCCGTCTTACTGGGGCTGCAATTCAATTTTGCCAATGTGATTGTGTTGCCGCTTCTTCTAGGCCTTGGCGTAGACGCAGGCATCCACTTTGTGCGCCGGGCGTTTGAGGATGATGCGGTTACCGAGACGGGATCGACTGGAAGAGCTGTGTTGCTGTCTGCGCTGACGACGATTGGCAGTTTTGGAACGTTAATGGTCTCATCCCACGCCGGGACGGCCAGCATGGGCCAGCTCTTGACGCTGGCCCTGATTTGTTTGCTGTTTACAACGTTGGTGGTGTTACCAGCGGTGTTGCGGTGGCGCCTTAGCGCTTAATCCGGCGGCTGATGCCGAGACCCATGAGGGCAGCACCCAGCAATGCTAAGCTTGCCGGCTCGGGGACTTGCGTTAGACGATACAGCGCGGTGCCTTCGCCTTCGCCGTCATCGCCTTCATAAGCGGCCAGCAGATAGGCAAAGCCATCTGGGCTGTCTGCGGCGGAGATGAAGGACAGGCCTTCTGGACGCAGCAGTGTTTCATCAAAGATGATACCAACCAGCATGTCTTCCGTCAGCTCTGACAAATCGAAGTCCGTCAGGTCAAAAATCATGATTGCGCTGGCCCGCTCCAGGCCGAGGAACAGGTAGGTACGGTCGTCAATCACGCCCACTTCAATGGCTTCCGGCTCACTGCCTTTGGCATCACTTCGGCCATCGGGATAGAGGTCAACCGCTGCCAGGGCTTGGTCAACGAAGCTGCCGCTATCAAAGACCAGTTCGCCTTCTTCGCTCCATAGGGAGAAGGACCGGCCACCATAAGAGAACAGCGTTTCAAACTCGCCATCCATGTTGATGCCGTCATCGGTGACGCCCGGGACCAACGTGATTTCAAGGCGGCCGAGATTTTCATCTTCGCCAGCATCGCTTGGGAAGTTGTCAGCGAGATTAACGTCGCTCACGCGCTCTTCTTCTGAAAAGCCGTCATAATCGCGAGCATCGCCTTCGTTTGCGGTGACGATGTATTGGTTGCCACCAATGTTGATGGTGTCGATACCATCGGGCTGATACATGCCCACCACGTCCGGCTGCACGTCAAACTGAACAACGCCGTCGTCATCGCTGGGGTCGATTTCATTGCCGGCTACGCCATAGTCTTTAAAGCCGAGCGGAATGATTTCCGTAACGACAGGGTCGCCGCCGGTCTCTAGGTCAACGACGGCAAGCGCATTGTTCTCCTGGAGAGCCACATAGGCTGTCGTGCCATCTTCAGAGATGGCGATATATTCCGGTTCCAGGTCCTGCGCCACGGTTGCGTCCGGGCCAAAAATACGCACGCCGGCATCCTTCAACGCCTGCTCAGAGGCGTTAAACGCGCCAAAACCGGCTTCAAAAACTGTGTCTGTTCCCAGGTCAATCACGCTGATGGAGCCTTCAGGGTCAATCTGACCAGGGTCATAGCCTTCCGGCTCACCTTCGTTGGCGACGACGATTTTTGATCCATCGGGCGTGAAGGTCAGCATGTCGGGCAAAACGCCAACCGTGTAGGCATTCGTGACTGCTAAACTGGAGGTGTCATACAGAAAGACGGTGCCGTTGTCGGCGGTTTCCGCGCCTTCCACGGCAACAGCAAGGCGCCCATTTGAGACGGCGACAGAGTTCACACCGCCGCTGTCATCAGGGGAGTAATTCAGTGTCGTAATGGTGTTGCCGGTCGCAAAATCGATGACTTCCACCTGCGGGCCCGCCGCGATAAAGACCTGGTTTGTCGCCGGGTCATAGGCCACGATTTCGGACGTTTCGATGGGGGTCTCTTCCCAAATTTGGGTGACATTTAAGGTCGGCGCTGCCCGCGCGCTCACGCCCAAGGCCATGGCTCCGGCTAAAACAGTAGATGAAAGAAGAAATTTACTCACGCTGAAGCCCCTTCATATTGCGCAACATAGACGTCTCGCCAGAGCATGGCTCTGACCGTGCATTCGGTGTTCCGCCCAAGCGTTACAGCTTTGAGACAGTCATAAAAATTTAACCATAAGCGCGCCCATTCACCGCCGAGCGTTGGCAAGCCTTGTGAAGCGCGCGCCTCGGCCCTACACAGCCTGCATGGGACGTGTTTATGAGCTTGGCTTGGCGCTGAAAGCAGACGCATCGGCGACTGACTTTGCCATTGACCCCGTTGCCCTAAAGGCCGCGCAGTCCGGCGATGGGGATGCCTCCGTTCGCCTGGAGCGCTACGTCAAGGCGCATGAAAGCGCCGGCCCGCTCAGGGCGTCACTGGACCGCGTTTATGAGAGAATTGGTTTTGCCAAGGCTTGTGCACTCACCTTGGCAGCGCTGCTAGGATGTGGTGCGGCAGGCTCCGCCTTCTTGGCCGGACCAGAAACCCAGAACGTTCTCAACATCTTTTGGCTCATGGCGGCGCTTTTAGGCCCGCATATCATAGCCCTGGTCTTTTGGGTGCTGCTCCTATGGCGGCCCCCGAAATCAAGTGCCTTGCAATCCATCTTGGCGTTCGTCCTATCCCAGCTCCGGCGCCTCTTGCCGAAGGAGGCTGCCGCTGACGTCGCCGCAAGCCAGCTTCTCACGGGATCAACGGGTCGTTGGAATATTGCCGCAACGAGCCATGGCTTCTGGCTCAGCTATCTACTTGCAGCGGTCCTTTTGACGGCGCTGGTACTCGCCTTTCAACGCTTTGATTTTGTGTGGGAGACAACACTGCTGAGCACCGAACAGGGCAGCGCCTTGCTGAGCGCTATGCGCGCGCCGCTCGCTGCAATTGGGCTGCCGGTCCCCACGGAGGCTGATATCTTGGCAGCGCAGCGTGTTGGCGCAGCTTTGCCGCAAGGCCAGGATAACCAGCGCTGGGCCATCTTTTTGATCGCGGCTATCGCGCTGTATGGCGTCCTGCCGCGGGCACTTCTTTTAATGGTCAGCAAGGCTTTGCTAGCGCGCGCAATAGAGCGACAAAGGCTGCCGCTCAGCGCGCCTTATTTTGCCAATATCATTGCCGAAATCTACCGCGCGCCCGTCACGACTGAGATAGTCGATGCTGATGAAGCGCCAGTACCCCTAAGCCAAGTGGTCGAGGCCAAGCCCCTGGAAATGGAGACGATAAACCATTTGGGCCAAGTCATCGGCTGGGAGACGGACGGCGACGCTGTGCCCAATGCCATAGGCATGACGCATGTCGACGAGGAAGGGCCGTTTTTGGATGCGATTGCAAAATCGGCTGGGCAGCCCTTGGCGATCGCGGTTTCGCTGCTGACCTCGCCGGACAGAGGTGTCGCTCGCATCTTCGTGGCAGCGCGCGCGTCCGCTGGAGAGGATACGCGTATTTTGCTCCTGGATGAGGCCATGCTTGCGGCGCGGTTCTCGACCCAGGATGCACGGCAACGCCGCGCGGATTGGTGGTCTCTTCTGGTTCAGGCAGGCTTCTCTGCGGAAAGGGTGCACTTGATGCCCAGCCCTGGTGCGCCAAAATGACGGGTCAAACGCTGACTGTCGCCATCGTTGGCCATACCAATGTGGGCAAAACCAGCTTACTGCGCACGTTAACGCGGGATTCCGCATTTGGCGATGTGGCCGCCCGGCCGGGCACAACGCGCAGCGTTGAAGCGGCGAGCATCCCAGTGGGCGAGGGGGCTATCGTTTTATTTGATACGCCGGGCCTGGAAGATTCGCCCGCCGTGCGCGCCCATTTACAGGCAGAGGTCGATAGCGGCCAGGACTGGGTTGAGGCGATTGCCCATTTGAGCGACGGAGCCGCTGGGACGGACCAATTCGCCCAAGAGGCCAAGGCGCTGCGCCAGGTGATTGGCAGTGACGCCATGCTCTACGTCATCGACGTGCGCGATCCGGTGCGCGCCAAACACCGCGATGAGCTGGAAATCTTGATGCGTTGCGGGCGGCCCATTTTGGCGGCCTTGAACTTCGTCGCGCAGTCCCGCGATGGTGAAGAAAGTTGGCGCGATACCCTGGCCCGCACAAACATCCATGCCATCGCGCCCTTTGACACGGTAGCCTATAGCGAAGGCGATGAAGTCGCGCTGCATGAAAAAATGCGCACCTTGCTCGATAGCTTTGCCCCGCTGATTGATCGGCGGCTGGCGGATGTGCGGCAAGCGCGGCGCGCGCAGCTGGATGCAGCGCTGGGCACGGTGGCAGATCTAGCTGTATCGCTCGCAGCACTTAAAGAAAGCGTGGCTGTTGATGATGCGGACGAGAAGCTGATTAAATCCGACGCCTTGAAACAGGCAGTGCGCGAGAAGGAAGAGGCTGTGGTTGGCCGCATCCTGCAGGTTTTTCGCTTTGACCCAGACATTTATGATGGCGCGCACCTGCCGCTCGAAGCGGAAATCTGGAAAATTGACCCTTTTGACCCCAACGTGCTGGCGGATTTTGGCTTAAATACGGGTGCTGCTGCTGCCACTGGCGCCGCCATAGGCGTTGGGTTTGACCTGCTGGTTGGCGGCGTCACTTTGGGGGCGGCGGCGCTAACAGGGGCGGTCTTGGGCGGCGGGTTTGATGCGACCCGGCGCTATGGCCGCGCGATTAGAGACCGCCTGACAGGCCGGGCGACGCTCAAAATCAGCGCTGAAACGCTGGCGCTCATTCTATCGCGGGCGCTTGCTTTGATTGCCGCGCTGAGAAGCCGTGGTCACGGGGCGGACGCAAAGCTGACGGCTGTAGATGCGCAGCAGCTGGTCGAAGAGGTGCTTCCGATTGCGAAAGTCGCTCTGAAAACTGGATCTGATGGGTTAGCGGAGGCCCTAACCACTCGGTTGAAGAAGGTTCTAGAGCCCACGAAAAACTAAGCGTTCCGGCCAAAAACTTACGCGTTTTTAAGACATTCTCCCCATTTTAACAGCGCTGAGCTGGAGCTTTTGGGCATGTCGCCGCTCCAGATCGCAGGGCTACGGAGGCGCGAAATGGCAGGCAAGGCAGGATTGCTGCAGCGAATTGCGGGGTTTTTCCGCACGTTAAGGCACGACAAAACCGGGAACGTCAGTGTGTTCTTCGCGTTTGCTATCATCCCAATGCTTGGCGCCATCGGCCTCGGCTTTGACTTTACCCATGCCTATATGACGCGCTCTCAGTTGCAGGGGGCTTTGGACTCTGGTGCATTGGCGGGCGCACAAACCTACTTTCTGCGCAGCCATGACAGTGAAGCCCTACGCGGTAAAGCAGCTGAGGATATCGCGCTCAAATACATGACCGCAAACATCCCCGATATCATCAATGCTGGCTACACGCCAACCATTACAGCAAACGTTGTGGGCGATAACCTCCTTGAATATACCGCAAGCGTTGAAATCGACACCTCGTTCGCGCGGTTCTTCGGCTTCGATTCCCTTAGCATCAATGTCGATGCGACGGTGACAGCAGGCGAAGCGCGCATCACCGAGATTGTCTTAGCGCTCGATAACACAAGCTCCATGTTCGACCAGGCCCGGTTCGTCTTGATGCGCGAAGCTGCAAAAGACTTCGCGACAAAGATGTTTAACCAAAATGCCGACCCGACCTTTTTGAAAATCTCGGTCGTTCCTTGGTCCACGACGGTCAATATCAAATCCGAGCACCCAACAACGCCCAGCTCCACCAGCATTGCGTTAAGCACGCTGCCCGCGGCTGGCAGTCGGCTGAACCCCATCGCGCCGCCGGACAGCCGCCTGACTTATGTAAAGCACCCCGATACGGGGCAGCCCTTTTTCAGCACCTCTGACGTAAACACCCTTTTCAAGCCGGTTGAATGGCGCGGCTGTATTCGTGCGGCAGACAATGAGCGTGAAATCAACAATTCCGGGAAAATCAAGACCCCGCTCACCGATGCGCCGCCTGCGCAAATGCGTTGGCCGGTGAACGCGCTTGATTACCGTAATGACATGGCTGGCTATACTGAAAAGTCCAACTGCGTGAAGGTGCCGCGCAACCATAACCACGGCGGTGGTGGCGGCGGCAGCAGTGGCGGTGGCGGTGGAAGCAGCGGCGGCGGTGGCGGCGGTTCCGGCACCCAAGCGTTTTTAGACACTGACCCTTTTTCAACAGACGCGCTAGACAGTCTTGGGTTTGAGGCAGGTGATGAGCTGGCCCACGCGCTCTACCGCAATCAATGCGATAAGGAATGGATTCCGCTGGGTGTGCCGCGCTGCACATCAAATGGCGATAGCGGGCGCTCAAACGCCTATTGGCCGGAAGATGCAGCCTGCTCAACCAATGGCAAAACGGTGAATGGGACGAAAAAGGCCTGTGTGTCAGACCCCAACGAATTTGCCTATTTCGCAAGCGGCAAGGATGCCTGCGACTGGGAGCCGAAATCCGATATTCTGCCTTGGGATGCGCATAAGCCGATTTATGGGCCGAACTTAAACTGCCCGACGGCGATGTTGCCCCTGTCCTCCAATCGTCGGCAGGTTATTCGCAAGCTTGACCATATGTATCCCGTCCCAGGCGGCACGCATGCGGATGTGGGTTTGATGTGGGCCCTGCGGGCCTTGTCACCGCGCAATGATTGGGCCAGCTTTTGGGGCCTAACGTCAGCACAGGCACCGCTCGCCTATAACTCCGAGCAAGGCCGGAAGGTCGTTATTCTGCTTACAGACGGCGATAATGTGGAAGCCAGCGACTATGAAGGCTACTGGGGATGTGACCGCAACAGTCGCCCCGGCGGTGTCGGCAAATGCTGGCGCCCAAGCTCGATCAAAAAACTGTCTGACGATATCCATGATGACATGATGTTGGATGCCTGTACGCAAATTAAAGACACTTACGGCATTGAGCTCTATACGATCGCTGTGGATATTAACAATGCGGACCAAATCAGCCTGCTCCAGTCCTGCGCGACCTCGGCTGACTATGCTTTCAACATCAAGGCGGCTGAGCTTGCCAAGACTTTTGATGAATTGGCTCAAACCAATCTGCGGATTGTGCGCTAAGCCAGTTCTCCCTTGCACCAGCAGCTTGGGCGCTTAAACCTTCCTCATCTAGGAATTGAGGAAGGCGGCGCTCATGCCCATAGTCTGTGCAATCTATGACTGTTTTGGTGGGCCGGATGTTCTGGCGATTTCTGAGAGAGACATCGGCCCGCTAGAGCCTGGGCATGTGCGCATAAAGGTGGCCGGCGCTGGCCTCAACCCGGTCGATGCCAAGCTGCGCAGCGGCGCGCTAGACGGCATTTTCCCGCTTTCTTTTCCCGTTGTCCCCGGCTGGGACGTGTCAGGTATTGTAGACGCGGTTGGCAGCGGGGCTGATGTAACCTGGATCGGCAAACGGGTCTTTGCTTATGCCCGCTATGACAGTGTTGGCGCCAACGGAACCTGCGCGCAAATCTGCGATGTCCCGGAGCATATGATAGCTGAGGCTCCGGAGGGCTATGACTTGGCGGAGTTGGCAGCCGTGCCACTGGTCGCTTTGACAGCCTATCAAAGCATGGTTGTCGAGGGCAAAGTACGCGCTGGCCAAACCGTTCTCATCCTTGCTGGTGGCGGCGCGGTTGGCCATTTCGCGCTCCAAATCGCCGCTGCGAAAGGCGCGTCTGTGGTGACGACCGCCAACCCAAGAGACCATGCGCATCTGCGCGGCAAAGGTGCGGCTCATTGTATAGATTATCGCGCGCAGAACTGGCCTGACTTGGCCGCGAAGTACGGCAAATTTGATATCATCTTGGACGCTGTCGGCGGCGAAAGCCTAGCCCAGTGCTATGGCTTGCTGGCGCAAGAGGGATGCCTCATCGGTCTTAATGATCCGCCTGATGAGAGCCGATTGCCCGGCGATGCACGCGGTGTCCGCTTGTTTTCCATGCCCCATGGTGAGCAGCTCAGCCACATCGCCGAAATGCTCTCTCGAGGGGACTTAAAACTCGACGACGTAGACACCCTCCCGCTATCCAAAATCGAAGCGGCCCACGCGCGGCTTGATACAGGACATAAGGGCAAAATGGTGGTGCAGCCTTAGAGCGTTTTTTAAAGGACTAACCACTCACTCAGCCGCCTCGGGAATGCGCCCTGCGGCTGCATCTTGCTGCTGGTGCCACATCTCGGCATAAACGCCGCCAAGCATGAGAAGGTCTTCATGTTTGCCACGTTCCAGGATTTCGCCCTTTGACAGCACGATGATGTCGTCTGCATCCACCACCGTGGACAGTCTGTGTGCAATGATGAGCGTCGTTCGGCTTTCCGCCACATGATTAAGGGCAGCCTGAATGTCCCGCTCTGTGCGTGTATCAAGCGCGGATGTGGCTTTGTCTAGTATGAGCAGCGGGGGATTTTTCAAAATGGTGCTGGCAATAGCAACGCGCTGCTTTTCGCCGCCCGAAAGCTTGAGGCCGCGCTCACCCACGACCGTCTCATACCCATCAGGAAGGCCAATGATGAAGTCATGGATTTGCGCTTGTTTGGCAGCGGCCTCGATGTCCTCTTGGCCTGCGCCCGTGCGTCCATAGCCGATATTATAGGCAATGGTGTCATTAAACAGGACAGTATCTTGCGGGACGATGCCGATATTCTGCCGCAAGGACGCTTGGGTGACGTCGCGCACATCCTGGCCATCAATGGTCACCGCGCCGCCGGAGATATCATAAAAGCGAAAGAGGATACGGCTCAGCGTTGACTTGCCAGCGCCTGAATGGCCGACAACGGCAAGGGTTTTCCCACCCGGAATGTCAAAGGACAGGTTGGGCAGGATGAGCCGATTTTCTTCATAGGAGAAGCGCACGGCATCAAAGCAGATGGCGCCTTTGTCTATTTGAAGGTCAGGCGCGCCGGGCTTGTCGGAAATCTCCGGCGGCTGGTCCATCAGGCCGAACATGAAATCCATATCCACCAGGCCTTGCTTGATTTCCCGGTACACCCAGCCAAGCAGGTTGAGCGGGGTAAACATCTGGATGAGCATGGTGTTGACCAGCACCACATCGCCAACGGTATAGCCCTGGCTTGTCATGCGCCAAGCGATGAGCGCCATACAGCCTGCCAAGCAGAAGGAGGTGAAAAAGCCTTGGCCAATGTTGACGAGGGCGAGAGATGCATCGGACTTTGACGCGGCATCCTCATAGCGCTTCAAGGCCCTGTTGTATTGGCGAATTTCATGGCCTTCATTGCCGAAATACTTCACCGTCTCATAGTTGAGTAAGCTGTCGATGGCGCGCGAACTGGCCTTAGAATCCTGGTCAACCATTTGCTTGCGCAGCTTGGTCCGCCATTCTGTGACGATGGCGGTGTAGGTGATGTAGCCGAGCACGCAGGTGACTGTGATGAGGACCAGTTCCCAGCCAAACTCAATCCCGAAGATGATGCCGATGGCCGTCAGCTCAATGAAGGTCGGGACGATGTTGAACACCATGAAGTAAAGCATGGTGTCGATGGACTTGGTGCCGCGCTCGATGGCGCGGGTCAGGCCACCGGTGCGCCGTTCTAAGTGAAAGCGTAGCGACAGTCGGTGCAAATGTTTGAAGACATCCAGCGCAATGCCACGCACGCTGCGCTGGCCAACGCGCACATAAACTGCATCACGCAGATAATTAAACGTCGTTGAGCCGAAGCGAGCCAGCCCATAAGCCCCAATCAAATACACCCCGATCATAATAGCTGGTGCGCTATCATTTTGCAGTGCATCAATGGCATCGCGGTAGAAAAACGGCACCACAAGCGTGATGGCTTTGCCGATAAGCATAATCATGATGGCCAGGGCGATACGCCATTTCAGGTCTGGCATATCCTTCGCCCACAAATAGGGTAGAAACCGGGCTAAGGTTGCAAACGCGGGCTTGTGCGCTCTGTTCTCGCTTTGCCCGTCTGCCATGAAGTCACTTTCTCATGCCTGGCCGCTTTTACCCGAAGCGGCGCTAGTGTCCTGTATATGTGGTGTTTTCCTGCGTAATCGCCAGTCCAGTCTTTCGAATATTAAAAGGTTGGATTTTTTTGCACTGCAAAAATTCTTGCCAGGGTTAGGGAATCACCATACCTTCTTAAGCGTAAGGGAAAGAGGGCTTCTGGTTTCATCTCCCTTCGGTACTGCAATGGTGCAGCAAAACCATTCAACTTTTGAATGTGCGGCAGTGGAGCTGCGAGTGTGGTCTGGCGAAAGCTAGAAAGACTCACGGCTAACCATAAGAAAGACCCGCCGCGTTTCTCATCCTCCCCGTCTCGCTCGCAGATGCCCGCAGCCTCCGCATTTTAAAGCAGGGCTTTTTCCAGGGTTAAGGAGGAACAAAAATGTCTTATATCCAGCCCGCTGAATTCGCATCGAAAATGATTGATGCGGGGGAAGCAAAAGTATTCATGTCCACCAAAGACACGCTTATCCGTGCATATATGGCTGGGGCCATTTTGGCTCTTGCCGCAGCATTCGCTGTTACGATTGCTGTTAACACCGGCCAGTTCATTGTCGGCGCGCTGTTATTCCAAGTTGGATTCTGTACGCTTTATTTGCTTGGCTTTGACCTACTGACCGGCGATTTAACGCTGTGTACGC
>CAKZYD010000003.1 GCA_937884085.1 uncultured Sphingomonadales bacterium
TTTAACGAAGGCAAGCCCTAAGCCCGTACCGCCAATCAGCCTCGCCCGCGCCGTATCGACGCGATTAAAACTCTCTGTAAGTCGGGGAATGTGCTCCGGTGCGATCCCTTCACTTTGGTCCTGAACTTTGACGCTGATGCGATCCTGACTAGCGATTTCCGCCTGTATGCGGATGGAGCTTTTCGGCCGACTGTATTTAATGGCGTTGGTGATCAGATTTTGCAGAACTTGGATGATCTGGTCGCGGTCTCCCACGACCGCTGGCAACTCGCCATCGACCTGGATGCTCAACGTGCGTCCAGCGTCGTCCATGGCGACTTGAAACATCTGCTCAATACTCTGAAGCACTTCACCAAGGTCGATAATATCCCTGGGCCTGACGTGCTTCCCAAGCTCGATCCTAGATAAGGACAACAGATCGTCAATCACGCGGATCATACGATCTGCTTCCTGCGCCATTATCTTCAAAAAGCGATCATGGGCGTCTTTGTCGTCTGCAGCAGGACCGCTCAGTGTTTCTATAAACCCAATGAGAGCGGACAGGGGTGTGCGCAGTTCGTGACTGGCATTGGCAATAAAATCCACCCGCATGCGATCAGATATCTTGGATTTCGTGATGTCTTGGAGCGCAATGATCACATAGTATGTGCTTGGATCATCTAAGCTTCCGCTCGGGTCGGTTTGATCAATCCGGTTCGCTGTGATGGTGTAGAAGCGCTCAACAGGCGCTGTAAGCTGGAACTCTCTATTCTCAGGTTTTCCCGATTGGATCGCCTGTTTGACAACGTCCAAAGCAGCCGGTTGGCGCATGTAGAAAAAGATGTCATTGCCTATGATATCAGCGCCAAACATATCGCGCGCATGTCGATTGGCTTCCACAACGCGTCTTGCATCATTGATCATCAACAAGGGTGAGGGGAAGCCTTGCACGATCCTAGATCGAAGAGACGCGAAAGTATCAGCCCGTTCGCGCTCCCTATCCCGCGTTAGACGTTCCGCGTCTCGGCGTTGCTGGGCCAAGTCCTGCTCAAAACGGAAACTGATAAGAAAAGCTGCAAAGACCATCGCGGCTGATAGAATAATAGCCGGCGTCCAACCAAGGATGCCGACGAAAGCTAAGCTACATGTCAGGCAGATCAGCGCTACGAAAAGCCCAATTGAAAAGAGCGGAAGGGTCGGTCGTGATGTCATTATCAGCCGTCAATACAGGCCACATCCGGACTGGATTTGGCTTACTTTAGTAAGAGGTTTACATGACTTTTCTATTACAAAATAGCTCCGTTTTGTAGCCCATCACGCGCGCGCTTTAGGGTGTGATAAATCCTGTCACAGATTGGAACAAAAGGGTGTCGAAGCGATTTACAGTTTTTGGCTATTTAATCGATCATAGGTCCTTAACCAATTGTGTTATATCGTTTTATCGGTCTGGCGTAATATTTGCTTGGTACTATAAAACTGGACATCGTGGGTGATTATGGACACACTCTTCGCGGTGATTTCCTGACGGAGTTATTTTGAGTATGTCTGACGAAATCAAGTTCTTTTCAGACAGCGATAGCAGCGTATCATCACGCTCCAATCGACGTAATTTACTGAAAATTGGCGCTGCGAGTGTTCCTGCCATCGTATCACTAAAGGGCGGAGCGGCCTTGGCGCAAACAGCAGCGTCACTTAGCCCATGCGAAATCACTGTTCCCGACAACGCGACAACACCTACGAGCGATGAAACGCAGGCTCCAGGTCGTACATTCAGCTCAGAGGAAGTCGTCAGGCTTCTGGATGGTGATCCTAGCACAATGGTGTCTCCAGAATTTGATCGCCAATATATCGAATATATTCACGGCCTTTCTGCGCAAGGCAGCGGTATATCCTGTGTGACATCTCTAAATTTAGCTGTTTCTAAAACGACTTAATGCGTTCCACGCGTTAAGCTGAGCTGCCGGTTATTTTCTTGGAACAGCTTTACTGGACCCCTTATAAGCATAGGCTGATTCATAAGAATATGGATGGCTTCGAAGTAGTCTTTGACCCTGTTTCATCGACGTCGCACATCTTGTCACCCGTCCATAAAGCCATTCTGTCAAAAGTTCCGCTGGGTCAAGCGGACGCCATAAACGCGGCTGGGCTTCTTGCAGAATTAGACTTGGACTATGATGTTCAGAGTGATGCAGCAGCAACTGACGCGTTGCAAGAAGCCCTTGCGCCCCTTTTGCAAGCAGATCTTATTGAGACAATAATGGTGACAAGACCCTAAATTAGCGCCTTTCATTGCACTTTAATGCATGCCTATGCAAAAGAGCCTGGTTAACGGCGGGTCTGGCGCATGCTTGTTAAATCACTTTCACATCAGCAGCTGCGCAATGCGGCGCAATATGCCTCCCTTGCTATTGCTTGCGGACCGACAATAACCCGGATCTTTACATCTATCCCTCAGTTATTGAAGGATATTTCGAACATCTATCAAGACTATGACGTGCCTGATCTGGACACAACGGGCGCAGATGTTTGCGTTGATATGCGCTTCACGTCATTGCTGCGGAAGGTCGTTCGGCCACAAGTGAAGGGCTTTGCGGACAGGCCTGGGCCCTTCGCGCCGCTGCCACCGGATATCGCCTTTGTTGGCTTTGAGATGGCACAAAACTGGTTCATCGCTAATACCCACAACCGGCATTTAATGTTCCATGCGGCCTGTGTTGCCAATCAAGAGGGCAGTGCTGTGTTGCTGCCGGGCCAGTCTGGCAGCGGCAAAAGCACTCTTGGCATTGCGATGGGGTTTCGCAGTTGGCGCTATCTTGGGGATGAGTTCGCTTTCTTCGATCCAAATCGAGAGACCTTCGTGGCGATGCCAAGACCGGCGAGTTTGAAGAATGCTTCAATTGACGTCTTGCGAGACTGGGCTGGCGCTGAGCGCATGTCGCGCATCTTCGAGCAGACGCCTAAGGGCAGAATGGCGTATATGCGTCCACCTGCCGATGCGCTCAGCAACGCCCATGCACCAGCGCGCCTTAAGGCTGTGGTGTTTCCAAAATATGTAGCAAATCAGGAGCCAACTATACGGCGCCTGCGCCAGGCGGAAGCCCTTGTTGAGCTGACCAATGCCTGCGTCAATTTTGAGAGATTATCGTCGACAGCTTTTGACATTCTATCGAAGTGGGCTGTCTCAATACCGTGTTTTCAAATCAGCTATCCGTCGCTTGAAAGCGCGTGTGAGATGGTGCGCAGTATTCAAGACGGTATCAAAGCGAAGCTATCGTGAAGATTGATGGCTTATACCTGTGGAAGGCACTGCATCAGCCTTCCATCTTAGCGGATTTGAATGGCCGGCAGCTCAGTGACCTCGTTCGATTGGCCTGGCGGCAAGGACTTGCGCCGCGTCTGGGTTTGGAAGCAGATAAGGCGGGCATTCTGTCATCCCTTCCAGCGCAGGCGCAGGCGGCTCTGGGCGATCTTGTTATCGATGGTGAAACTTACCGTCGGCGCCTGCAATTCGAGACTGAGCGTATCAACAGTGCGCTGCGCGATGCAGGTTTTCCGGTCGTCCTGCTTAAAGGCGGCGCCTATGGCGCGGCCAAACTGCCTTTTGCCGCCGCACGCATATCAACAGATGTCGATATTCTGGTCCCAAAATCTGCGCTATTGGCGTGCGAAAACGCATTGACTGCTGCTGGCTGGGTGATGGAGGCAAAGTCAGAATATGATGACGTTTATTACCGGGAGTGGATGCACGAACTTCCGCCCATGCGTCACGAAATCCGCAAGACGGTCATTGATGTCCATCATACAATTGTGCCGCCTGTGGCGCGTATTACGCCAGCGCCCGACAAGATCATTGACGATGCCGTCGCCACAGATTTTGACACGCTCATGCGTCCCAATCTGGTGGATATGTTTATCCATTGCGCTTTGCACACCTTCTATGACGGCGACTTTGCAGGTGCTTTGCGTGCTTTTGTTGATTTGCGTGATTTGATGACGGCAGGGCTGCAGGATAGCCCTGACTTCGTCGACGCTGTTATAGCCCGGTCCAACTTGCACGAAGCGCAGCGTCCTGTTTCGGACGCGCTGACCATGTTGGCCCAGTACGCCGACCTCATCCTTACAGACACTCAAAAAGGCTTCATTCGCCAGTATGGACGACTTGCCCCAATCCAGTCGACCCTAGACTGGGCCGTCTTTCAGAGGGCATTTGCATGCGTGCCTTTTCGGTACCGTGACGCGTGGCTGCCGCGCTTTGTTTTGTATGCCCGCGGGCATTGGATCACGATGCCGCCCGGTATGCTTGTTCGGCACACATCATCGCGTATCTGGCAAAAGTGGACTGGGCAACTCTAGAGCGCTGCTACTGCTGCGGATAGCTGGCTGTAGTCTTCTAAGATGACTGCGCCTGCTAGATCGGAGATGGGAACATTGCTATAGCCAAAGCGTACCAAGATAAGGGGCATATTTGCCGCCTTTGCTGCTGCATGATCAACTTCTGAATCACCGACAAAGAATGCTTGCGCACGTGCATCCCCCATTGCGGAGAGCGTTTCTTGGATATGGATCGCACTTGGCTTTTTTTGGGTCGCGGCTTCGCCGCCCAAAACCGCTCGAAATCGCCCGCCCCACCCCAATGCATCTAGCAGCTTAACTGCCATGTCATGCGGTTTGTTCGTGCAGACACCGCACCGAACTCCGGCGTTTACAAGGTCATCAAGCGCCTTCTCCACACCGGGAAATGGCGTTGAGTGGACACAAATCTGCGCGCCATAAATCTCTAGAAACCTGGCCCTTAGGATTGCAAGACGCTCCGGGGTGGGCGCTACGCCCTCACGTAGTCGATAGCCCTTTTCTAACAGGGCACCAGCGCCGCGTCCGACCAACCCGCGCATCTCGTTCACCGCAAAGGGCGCATGGCCATCTTCAGCAAGACACGCGTTGAGCGCGGCGGCAAGATCCGGAGCTGTATCTACTAACGTTCCGTCTAGGTCAAAAATGGCCGCTTCAAATCCCTTGAACGTGCTTTGACTTATGGCGCCTGATGCTGTTTTTAAGTCATTCCCAAATTCATCGGGCATCTGCGATCCGTTCATGTTTTTTAAGGATAAAATATGGTTAAAGCACAGATGAACGTGCTGCAATGCGGCTGCTGGAGATAGAGCCATGAACGAGCCGATAACCTGCGTTGTTCTCGCTGCTGGCAAAGGCACGCGGATGAAATCTCAAACACATAAAGTGCTCCACAAAGTGGGCGGTCGGTCTTTACTGGATCATGTCCTTGCAGGTGTAGAACCCCTTAACCCGGAGCAGACGATCATAGTGGGCGGCTCAGGGAGAGAGCAGATTGAGGGCGCAATAAAAGGTCGGCAAGGAATCAAAACAGCTTTGCAGGAGCCGCAAAATGGCACTGGTCATGCCGTTCAATGCGCCCAAGCCGCGCTCGAGATATCGGCTGGCGTGACGCTCATTTTATATGGTGACGTGCCCTTTGTACCGACAGACAT
>CAKZYD010000004.1 GCA_937884085.1 uncultured Sphingomonadales bacterium
GCGCCTCGACTTCTTTCTCGATTTCTTCTTTGGGACCACCGAGGCTTATCCCATGCCCGACAATTTGGAGGCCTATGACTCGCTCTTCGCCTATGCCGCCGGGTCTGGCCAAGTCAAAGAGCGGCTGCGGGCAAAATACCGAACACTGGGCCAAGTCATCCAGCATGAGCTCGCCATCGTCCATCCCGAGCTTGGCGAGACAGCCTGCGACGAGCTCTCCTTTTTGTTCGTCTCCATGATGCACGCCCATTGGAGCTACATCGCCACCCTCGGCTTCTCCGACGCCTATAACCGCGTCACCCGAGACGCCATGGCGCGCCTTATCGCTTCTTATATCGAGGCCCCGCCCGGCGCGCCGCCGATAGCCCCGTCCTGGATGCGCAGCGACTGACGCGCTGCGTCCTGTTTCAGTCCGGCAGAAGGGTCATCTGAGCTCTCTTGTTGATAAGTACCGCAAGATTGTGATCGACGCAGAAAATGGGGGAAAGTGGTGACAGTATCTAATTTGAGCTGCGCACTTTAGACGCTCCGCGCTGGCCGCCCGCGCGGACGCGCCTGCGCCGCTTCGCCAAACCGCGCCACCAGCCCATCAATAAACGCCGCATCGCCAAGCGGCCGCCCTGTGCGCAAATGCAGGTCGAGGCGCTCAGTCATCGCGTCCTCAACGCCGTCATCAAAGAAGGTTGCCCAGTCGTCTACGCGAGTGTCGAGAGGTGCCAACGCCACGGCTCCATCGCTTTTGCCCTCCAGATGCGCCCGCGCCGAAGACCATGCCCAGTCCTCAGGCCGCGCAACCAGGCCAGCCGCCACCGGGTTAAGCGCCACATAGCGCGCGCAGGCCAGCACATAAGGCTCATCCATCACGAAGCTATGGAAGCGCTCTTGCCACAAATGCCCGCGCCAGCCCTCACGCAGATTGATGTGCCGCGTATACCGCCGATGGGTCTCGCCAAGCGCGGCGCGCAGGCCGTCCGGCGTGCTTGGCGTCAAAATCAAATGCACATGATTGGGCATCAAGCAATAGGCCCAAATCTCGGTCTTCGCCTGCCCAGCCCAATGGCGCAGCAGGTCGAGATAAAGCGTATAATCGTCATCGCAAAAGAAGACAGGCTGGCGCCGATTGCCGCGCTGGGTCACATGGTGCGGGTGGTCTGGGACGACAAGACGAGGTTGACGCGACATTGGAGGTATCTAGCACAAGATGTGAGCTGATTTAAATATATACTGTCCCCCTTTTCCCCCTTTTCTCTTTTCTCCCTGTCCCCTTTTCTCCCTCTGTCCCCCTTTTCTCCCTTTTCTCTTTCTGTCCCCTTTTCTGCAATTTAATTTGCTCAGACCTATAATTCACACTCGCCTTCAAGTCATTTTTTCATTAACTTTTTGGTTGAAATGATACAGCTATGGAGAGTGTCATGATGTGTGGTCTGGGCTTTGGTTTGCCAATCATAAAAAAGTGCATTTTGCCTTTGTCTGGTGCGGCGTTGGCATTCACGTCAATCCCCGCGAACGCCAGCACAATCCACACACAAAAGACCATCCTAGAGATCAACGCGCCGGATCACCGGCCTTGCACATTTGTTCGCTTGCAAGGTGTCACGGTTGCTGATCCCGTCACGCCAGGCAGCCCATGGCTTGCTTTGCCGAAAACCCATCTGGGATATTATGAAAGCTTCAGCATGTTGGTGACCGCTTTCACCGATCAAATACCCGTCACTGTGTTTACAACCGGCAATATTGAATGCGGCCATGCCGAGATATGGCGCATTAAATATGAGTGAGTTCCAAGCCCACTATCATAGACAAAGACACACCATGAAAATTCTGATCTACAGCTTATGCCTATCCGTCCTGTCGCTCAGCACGGCCAGCCATACGCATGCAGCCTGGCGCGGGGTAACGGGAAAGATTTCGGGGATTACTACCTATAACAGTAGGGATATCGTGCTGGTCAGCTTACAAAATCAGCCAACGGCGCCAGCGCCCAGCGACTGCGCAATAAACGCCTTTGCGATCGATGGGAACATTACGGCCGCGCGCCTACAGCAAATGCTGTCGCTCCTTTTATCAGCGCAGATGGCCGGGCGAGACATCGGCATCACGTGGGAGGATGCGGGAAGCTGCGTTGTGTTCAATTCAACGACAAAGTTCGTCCAAATCGTGCGGATTAGTACGACGCCTTAGGAGGGGTAGATATGAGATACGTCGCCACCGCTTTACTCGTTTTTGCGAGTTCGATGGCTGCAATCGGGCAAGCGCAAGCGGGCTGGACTGAGGTCACGGGCAAAGTGCTCATGGTCACATCGTACGATCATACGAGCACTGTCCTCGTCACGCTGGAAAATCAGCCGACTGGGCCTTTACCCACTGGTTGTAGGATTGACGCCTTTGCAATAGATGGCGCGCTGTCCGCAGATCGTCGGCAGCAGATGTTATCGATGCTCTTATCTGCTCAAATGGCGAACAGAAATGTCGACGTTTCTTGGGACAATGCGGGAAATTGCGTTGCCTATTCTACGGGTAATAACTTCGTTCGACTGGTTCGGATCCGCACTCGATAAGTCCCTAAAATTCATCAATAAATAGAGCGTCGGCAGCATGATCAATCTACTCAGAACTTCAGTTATTATTCTCTCCTTCCTTTTCACAACACAGGTCTATGCCTGGGATGGCGCGCCCTCGGGTACGATAACGGATATTCAAGTGACGGGAGCGACAAATTTTGCCTTTCGCGTCACCTTGAATTCATCCTCTACGTCCTATTGCGGGTCAGGCACCCAGTGGGCCTATGTCAACAAATCCCATGATAACTATGAAGTCTTTGTCAGCATACTGACGTCCGCGTTCATGGCTGCCAAACCGGTGACCCTCTATGTGACAAAAGACGGCACGAACAATTGTGCCCTCGGCCATATTAGTATGGCGCACTAGGGATCTGCGTGGCGCATCCTTGAAGGGAAGGTTTCAATGAAACAGTTTTGTGGAAAAATTTGGAAACGCATCGGCTATGTCGCAGCGACGACTCTCTCGTTTCTTACCACAAATCCTGTGCATGCCGCTTGGGTGGATTATGCGGGGCAAGTGAAGGACATTTGGCTGTATACCGGTCAGGATATCATCTTCATTCGCTTTGAAAATCAGCCGTCGAGCGCTGGAAATTCCACCTGCAATCCCGCTCTCTTCGGTGTCTCTGGCACAGCCAGCCGGATTGATCGGATTTACTCCGCCGCGTTGGCCGCCCGCAAGACGGGTGAAAACCTGGGAATAACCATCGACGATGCCGGCGCATGCGTTGGTGGCTATGTGCCGGTTGTGCGGGTGCGTGCAAAATGATGCCTCAGCGACTTTAATTCTAAACACGGGGGAAATTCACGAGACCATGGACACCAGGATATTCCAAGTCGTTTCAGCGCCAACCCAAAAGTTGAAATTATTAGGATGGTTTGACCATTATCGGCGGAGTTTCAATCTCCTGCGCGCGACGGCTGTGTTTATTGCAGCGGCTCTATTTTCCTCACACGCGCATGCCGAATTTAGCTGCCCGTGGGGAAGGGTGGACCTCATTCAAATTCAAAACTATGGAACCCAAGCCTATGCTCTCCTCAAATTGGAAAACCAACCATGGAAGAGTATTGGGCGCATCCCGAATGAACCGGAGACAGCAGCCAGATTGGCATTAGCTACTGCAGCCAAAGGTGCCGGCTGGGAAGTTCAATTGGTCTTCCAAACGGGCGCCCCTGTCAATTGTAGTTCGAGCGACTATAGTGTGCC
>CAKZYD010000005.1 GCA_937884085.1 uncultured Sphingomonadales bacterium
GCCTATCTTGGTCCAAATCCATCGCACAACCCCTCGTTGATTTGTTAGGGCTACTCAAACCGGTTCAAAATTACAATCAAAAGTTTTTTTCGTCCCCTTATAGGTGTATTTCTAGAATTGCCAGATAGCTCGCTCCGACGTGTTTGGACCATAAACCCACAAAGGGTGGAGCTTCAAAGCTAGCGATTTCGCGTTGACTAGCATCGACGCAATAGAGTGTATTTGGGCGCGTTATCTCCGCTTCGTGTAGTTTTAAGAGGCTTTGCGCTGCGATTTCTTTGTCATAGGGTGGATCTGAGAAGACCAGCGTGTAGGGCCCGCCACGTGTCAACTTCATGGCGTCGCCGCGGACGATATGGCTCACCTGTTGCACGCCCAATTGCTCTGCAGATGCTTTCAGCGCGTCGACAACCTTGGCGTTGTTTTCCACGAACGTAGTCGTTTCAGCGCCGCGTGATAGGGCTTCAAAGCCGAGTGCGCCCGTTCCGGCAAACAAATCAACCACAGTGTGGCCGGAAAAATCCTGACCCAGTTGATGGGCCAAAGCGCTAAACAGCGCCTCACGGTTGCGATCCGTGGTTGGCCGTGTCCCGCGGCCTTTAGGGGTAGCAATGCGGCGTCCTTTAAAGCGCCCGGCAATGATTCTCATCTTGGTTTGCGCTGCGGTTTTGCACGGCCGGCAGGCGGCTTTCTGCGTTTTGATTTGGGCTTTGCCCACCCTGTTTTGTTCGCCGCTTTTGTTTGCGCCGCGCCCTTTAAGCCCATCTGCGCTAGGGCGCGATTTAGCTCTGCAGGGGGCACAATGGCGAGCCCTTCGCGCGGCAGCCGCCCCAAAGAAAAACTCCCATAGTGTGTGCGGATGAGCCGATTCACGGTCAGTCCCAAATGTGCCAGAACTTTCCTGATTTCGCGGTTTTTGCCTTCCTCAAGCACCATGGTGATCCAGCTATTCTGGCCTGTGCGTCGCTCTAAAGCGGCTTGGATTGGGCCATAGCGCACCCCGTCCACTTCAATGCCGTCTTCCAACGCTTTTAGCGCGGCATCTTTGACGGTTCCGTGGGCGCGAACCCTGTAGGTACGCGTTATGCCCGCACGCGGGGTTTCCAGCGCATGCGCTAAGGCGCCGTCATTGGTCAGGAGCAGAAGCCCCTCGCTTGTGAGATCGAGGCGACCGACCGAGACCACTCTGCCAAGCGATTTGGGCAAAGCATCAAAGACGGTGCGGCGGCCTTGCGGGTCTTTATGTGTGGTGATGAGGCCGGACGGTTTATGGTAGCGATAGACAAAGCGCTCCTCAGCCACGCCGACCGCCTTGCCATCGACGGCAATGCCCGCCGTGTCCTGAACGAGTGTGGCCGGCGTCATAACCACCGCGCCATTCAGCGTAATGCGCCCCTCGCCAATCATCGCTTCAACGCCGCGCCGAGAGGCGACACCAGCGCGCGCAAGCACTTTGGCGATGCGTTCTCCCTTAGGTTCCGGATCGGTCATTGCCCTTCTATAGGCCCAGCAACCACGGGCCGCAACGAATGCTGCTTGACCTACTGGCTTTGCCCGCTCACACCCTTGGTCTATGGACAAAGCCTTTATTGCGGCGGCCTTTGATGAGGCCCGGCGCGCTGCATCCCGCGGCGAAGTCCCAATTGGGGCTGTCGTTGTGCGTGATGGCACTTTGCTTGCGGCGGCTGGAAATGACGTTGTGGGCGCAAAGGACCCGACAGCACATGCCGAGATGCTCGTTCTGCGGCAAGCTGCGAAAGTGCTTAACAATGAGCGCCTCCTCGGGTGCGACCTCTATGTGACGCTGGAACCATGCCCCATGTGCGCCCAGGCCATTAGTCTTGCCCGGATTCGGCGGCTTTACTTTGGCGCCTATGACCCCAAAGGCGGCGGCGTTGAACACGGACCGGCGCTCTACACCCAGCCCACTTGTCATCACGCGCCAGAGGTTTACGGTGGGCTTCATGAGAGCGAGGCGGCGGCGCTCTTGAAGGACTTTTTTAAGGCACGGCGCTAAATGGAAGACATGGAAAAATACCTCGAGTGGCAGTTCTGGCGCGATATGTCAGCGGAGGTCATCGTCTGGTCCCAAAGCAATCTCCTCACCATCGAAGCACTTGGCCAAATTGCCTTCCTGGTCCTTGCGTGGCTTCTAACCGGTGGCTTGGCGCGGTTCATTGAACGGCTATGTCAACCGCTGCTCGAAAAAGGCGGATGGCTGAGCGTCCTACGCTCTATTTTCTTGCCACTTATTCGGCCAATCGCGGCCCTCATCTTGCTGCGCCTTGGCAAATCCGTTGCTGATGCCATCGATTGGAACACAGCGCTGCTTGTGATTGCTTCCTCCCTTCTCACGGCGTGGATTGTCATCCGCTTTGCGTCTAATTTGATCCGCAATTCCACGCTGGCCAAATCCTTTGCGACGACGGCGTGGGTGCTGGCTGCGCTCAATATCTTTGGCCTGCTCACCCCGCTTATTGCGCGCCTAAAGGGCTTTAACATTGGCCTTGGCGAGACTTCCCTGAATGCTTACAGCGTTATCACCGGCATTCTTGCGGCGATTGTCTTTCTATGGATTGCGTCTTTGCTTGGCCGGGCTGCCGAAGCGCAATTAAGTCGCTCGCGCGGTCTTGAGCCATCGCTTCAGGTTCTTTTTGCCAAGATAGCCCGCTTCTTTCTCACCATCATCGCTGTCGTTATGGCGCTGTCCTTTGCCGGGATTGATCTCACGGCCTTTGCCGTCTTTTCCGGCGCGCTTGGGGTTGGTCTTGGTTTTGGACTGCAAAAAGTCGTTTCCAACTTCATGAGCGGGATCATTCTATTGCTTGATCGGTCCGTGAAGCCCGGCGACGTAATTGAGCTTGGGGAAACCTATGGCTGGATCAATAAACTCGCGGCGCGCTACACATCGGTTGTCACGCGCGATGGAACGGAATTTCTCATTCCCAATGAGGATATGATCACCCAGCAAGTGATCAACTGGTCCCATTCTGACCGTAACGTCCGGCGGAAAATCCCAGTCCAAGTTGCCTATTCCTCTGACGTCGAACTCGCCATGCAGCTGATGCTGCAAGCCGCTGACAACACCGCCCGCGTCCTCAAACAGCCAGCACCCTACTGTTTGCTGCGCGGCTATGGCTCCGATGGTGTCGACATGGAGCTACGCATGTGGATTGCCGACCCGTATAATGGCCTCTCCAACGTTGCCAGCAAGGTCAATTTGGAGATTTGGCGGCTGTTTAAAGAGCACGGGATCGAGTTCCCATTCCCGCAGCGTGATTTGCACATCCATCCGACCACATTGGACCGGGTCCGGGACACGCTGGCCGAGCGCGAGTTGAGGCCGGGCCGAGCATCATCATCTTAAGCCATGCCCAACAGGTGGTGAAATAACCATTTGCTGCTGCGTGTTTGGCAAGAGCCACTACCTCTTAACGCAAGACGAATGACGAAGGGGGACACGCCATGGCCAAAAGACGCGATTTACTGATCTGGACAGCAGGAGCGCTTGGTGTGAGCGCCTTTGCAAACATAAATTTGGCTGCGGCGCAGCGCAAAACCTATGATCATGTCATCATTGGCGCCGGCTCGGCGGGCTGCGTGTTGGCGGCCCGCCTCAGTGAAAATAGAAATCGCTCAGTTCTTCTGATTGAGGCTGGAGGTGAAGCAGACCATCCAAGTGTTGATGACGGAACGAAGTGGTTCAGCATGCTGGGTTCGCCGATTGTCTATGCCGATACAACGATCGCGCAAGCGGGACTTGGCGGTAAGTCGATATTTGCGGCGCATGGAAAAGTAATTGGTGGCTCTAGCACGATAAACGCCATGATCCATCATCGTCCTGCGCCGGAAGATATTGATGGTTGGCAAGTGCCTGGCTGGGGCTGGTCCGATTTGGCGCCGATGCTGCAACGCTCGGAGACCTTCCTGGGGCCAAAGACGGCTGAGAGAGGCATTGAAGGGCCAATCGGCGTCAGCATGCTGCCTGACCCACCTGCTCTGGCTGACGCGGCGTTTGAGGCCGGTGAGAGGTCAGGCTTCGGAACATCGCCAGATATCAATGGCACACTCAATCGCGGTGTCGCTCTAAACCAGCTTGCCTTCGCCGATGGCAAACGCCAGCATACAGGCCTTGCCTATCTGGCGCCGGCCCGTGGCCGCAGCAATCTTGATGTTTTGGTTGGATCCGCAGTCACTAAGCTGGTTTTCGATGGGGACCGGTGCCGCGGCATACAAACGGCTGGCGGCGTTATTGAAGCAGACAATATCATTTTGTCCGCTGGCGCCTTGCGATCGCCTCAACTGCTCATGCTATCGGGTATTGGTCCTGCTGATCACCTTCGATCCAACGAGATTGAAGTTGTTGTCGACAGCCCAAATGTTGGCGCTAACCTCCATGATCATCTTTTGTTTTCTGGCAACAACTATGCGGCAGAAGGTGCTGGGTCTTCCGCATTCCACGGGTCCGTGGCGGTGCTCTATGCCGCGTCCGGTGGAGTGGGCACAGCGCGCGATATTTTAATGAACATATCGACCAACGCGCGCGTTTTCCCGCCGCTAGAATCTGTGCCGTCTGGCTATAAGACGTCCTTCAGCTTCACCAAGCCAAAAAGTCGTGGGACCTTGCGGCTGAAGGATGCCAATCCGATAAGCACGCCGGTGCTTGACCACCAATTCTTGGCAGATGATGCTGATGTCGCCGGCGCATTCGCAGCTTTAAGCGCCAGCCGGCGCCTGTTTGCCGACAAAGCTTTTGCGCGTTTTAACCCAACAGAGCTAAACACAGCGGCTTTCGCCGATACAGCGTCTAAAAAAGCCTTTTTGAATGCTGCTGCGACCAGCTTCGGCCACCATTGTGGGACATGCGCCATGGGCAGTACTGACGAGGCCGTTGTCGATGCCACACTGACAGTGCGTGGCCCGCAGAATGTGCGCGTTATCGCCGCTTCTGTGATGCCGGAAATCCCATCTTCGCCGACCAATGCGACCGTCGTCGCAATGGCGGAACTGGCAGCAAGTCGGCTTTAAAGTCGCCGCTTATGCTGTGACAGGCGTGAGTCCTATTTCCACCCGGCGATTGGCTTGGCGCCCTTGTGGGGTGCCATTGTCCGCTACCGGCAAGCTCTCCCCATAGCCTCGCGTTAGGAGACGCGCTGGCAAAATCCCGTTGCTTTCAAGATAGGCGCTCACGGCCCCGGCACGCTGCAAGCTGAGCTGCATATTGTATTGGTCTGAGCCGGTGGAATCGGTGTGTCCAGCCACATCGATATAGGTCTTTTCGTAGTCTTTCAGAATGCCAGCCACATCGTTGAGGACGGCATAGAAGGCCGGTTGGAGAGCCGCAGAATCAGTTTCGAATGTGATGGCGCTTGGCATCGAGAGGAAGATCCTGTCCCCCTCTCGGATCACACGCACGCCGGTGTCGGCAAGCTCCTCACGCAGCTTTTTCTCCTGGGCGTCCATATAAGCGCCGACACCGGCTCCCGCTAAGGCGCCGACGCCCGCCCCAATCAGGGTTGCTTTGCGCTTGCCTGCAATAGCGCCAATGCCCGCGCCGACGGCGGCGCCAATACCGGCGCCTAGTCCGGCTTTTGCAGCTTTACGCTCGCCCGTCACTGGATCGGTCACACAGCCGCTTACAATCAACGCTGCGATCAATGAGAAAAGCGATAGAAACCGCATGAAAACCTCCAAAGCCATTCGAATCAGATGGCAAAGTAAAGCGCTTAAGCGTTAACGCTTGGGATAATTTTGGGAAATAAAGCGCCGGATCATGGCCTCGAGTTGCTCGGGCACTTCGAGCTGTTGCATATGCCCAGCGCAGGCGGTTTGCGCGGTTTCGACATGGTCTGATGCCTTGGCAAAGGCCTTCACATCGTTCAAAGGCTTGTCGGCAAAAATGGCGAGACAGGGACGGGCAAGCCTGTGCAGGGCGTCATGGCCATCAAAGTCGGCGATGCCCTGCCATGCCGCACGCGCCACATCCGGGTTCATAGCTTTCATCGAGGCGACAAACTGCTCTACGCGTTCAGACTCAACCGGGGCTCGGAACTGCTTGCGCGCGAACACTTCCATAAAGGTCGAGATATCAATTTTTGGAAGGGTTTCACACATATTGGCGACGAATTTCTTGGCGGCCTGGTGGGGAGTGATGGGTGCTGGATCAAGCAGGATCGCTGCGCTCACAGTGCCACGGGCCGCCAATTCCAGGGCGATTTGGCCACCCATGGAATGACCGATCGCTAGCAGATGCTCACTGCCATCCAGGACCTCGGTCACGGCGTCACATTGGGCGGCAATAGCATATCCAGTCGCCCTGGGGCTTGCGCCGTGCCCTAGGAGGTCCACGCTGATGCAGTGGAAGTCGCCATCTAGCCGCGCGACAAGCGGTGCCATTTGTTGGTGGGTGCAGCCCCAGCCATGAATGAACAGCAGGCTAAGGTTCGTCTCTGGCCCGCTGTCCCAGCGCTTTAATGTGGCCATCAGCCAGCCATAGCCTTTTCTGCCTGCGCCCAGGCCAGCTTTGCGAGAGGCTCGGTCATGGCCCCCATCTGCCGCGCATGTTCTGAAGCGGCTGTGCCGCGCACCACGCGCCCTTGAATCCCATGTACGATGGCGCCCAGCCGAAAGAGATTATAAGCGATGTAGAAATCCATATCCCGCGCGGGCACGCCGTCGCGTCCCGTCCGCTTACAATAAGCTTTCAGATACGCATCCTCGGATGGGATATTCATGGCCTCCAAATCATTGCCCACAAGGCCCGTCGTCCCTACCGGCGGCATCCGGTACATCATTAAGTGATAGCTGAAATCCGCCAGTGGATGGCCGAGCGTCGAAAGCTCCCAATCGAGCACGGCCAGAACTTTTGGTTCGGTGGGGTGGAAAATCATATTGTCGCAGCGATAATCGCCATGCACGATAGAGACCTCTTCGCCGGCGGGAATATTCTCTGGCAGCCAGTCTACGAGGCGGTCCATCTCCTCGAATTTTCCCGCCTCCGGGTCTTCCACATATTGCCGTGACCAGCGAGAAATCTGCCGGGCGAAATAGTTCCCTGGCCGGCCATAGTCCTCAAGTCCCAGAGCTTTGTAATCGGCCATATGAAGATCAGCCATGGCCTGGTTCATGGCGTCGAAATATTGCGGCCGCGCCGCTACATCCACCTCCGGAAAGGCGGTATCCCAGAAGATGCGCCCTTCCACGCAGTCCATGATGTAAAACCATGTGCCAATGACCGCATCGTCGGTACAAAGCGCATAGGTCTTGGCGACGGGAAAGCCGGTGGTGCCAAGCGCGGTGATGACTTTGTATTCCCGGTCCACGGCATGCGCGCCTTTGAGCAGCTTGCCTGGCGGTTTGCGGCGCAGAACGTATTTCTTGTTCGGCGTGATGAGCTTGAAGGTCGGATTGGACTGTCCGCCCTTAAACTGCTCCACCTCAAGCGGCCCAGCAAAGCCCTCCACGTGGGCGCGCATGTACGTTTCCAGGGCGCCTACATCAAACGCATGCGCCTCGCGCACAGCTGTGGTGCCAGTAAATTGCTCTTGGCGCGATGCAGCCATCTCTGTCCTCCATACCTAATAGGGAGACTGCCTAGCGAGGTGAAGGGTCATCGGCAACTAGCGTTGATGGGAAGTGCGCCTCTTCTTTAAAAGACACCCAGCTCCAATCCCGCCGCCATCGCCTCTCCAAGCTCTTCCACCTGAGCTATGAAATCCTCTTGCCAATCGCCGCGCAGGACGAGCGGCTCCTGCACGGGCTTCCATTTCAAGCCGGTGGTAATGCTCTCGATGGCGCGGCGGGTGCCGGTGCCGTCGTGGCCGGCGCGGATATAGGTGGCAAAGGGGAGGCCCTGCTTTTCCTCTAGGACTGGGTAATAGGTGCGGTCAAAAAAATCTTTCAGCGCGCCGGCCATATAGCCGAGGTTTTCCGTGGTCCCCAAAATGACGGCGTCGGCCGCGAGAATCTGGTCTGGCCCAGCCTTAAGAGGCGGTGTCCAGATCGTGTTAACAGCGCTGCTGCCTGCTTTTGCACCGCTTAAGGCGGCATCTTTTAACCGGACGGTGTTGACAGAAGGGGCATGCGCGATGATGTGCAGCTGGCGCACAGGGAGCCTCAGCTTTCCCGGGCAATAGCGCGCCAGCCGATGTCGCTGCGATAGGCGGCGTTGGGCCAGCTTATTTTTTGGACGGTTTCATACGCTTTGGCTTGCGCGTCGGTGACGGTGGCACCTTTGGCTGTCACATTGAGGACCCGGCCGCCGGTGGCGAGAACGCTGTCCCCGTCCGCCTTCGTACCTGCGTGGAACACGGCAATATCGCGGCTGATTTTGGCTGCATCCAATCCCGAGATCACATCGCCTTTGGAATAGCTCCCAGGGTAACCCTTATTCGTCATTACCACTGTAATGGCTTTGTCTGCCGACCAGCGCAGGCTTTGGAAGGCAAGCTGGCCTTTGGCTGCGGCCGTCAAAAGCTTTGCCAAGTCGCTCTCCAGGCGCATCATGAGGACTTGGCATTCTGGATCGCCGAAACGCACATTATATTCGATGAGCTGTGGGCCATCAGCGGTGATCATCAGGCCAGCATATAGCACACCAGAAAAAGGCATGCCTCGCGCTGCCATTTCGCGCATGGTCGGGTCGATGATCGTCGCCATGACTTGATCGCATAGCGCGTCCGTCATCACCGGCGCTGGCGAATAGGCGCCCATGCCGCCTGTGTTGGGGCCTTTGTCGCCATCATAGGCGGCTTTATGGTCTTGTGCAGTTGCTAGTGGCAAGGCGGTTTCGCCATCGCAGATGGCAAAAAAGCTGGCCTCTTCCCCGTCTAAAAAGGCCTCGACGACGACCTCCGCGCCGGCCTCGCCAAAGCGGCCGCGAAAGCAGTCTTCGATCGCTGCCAATGCGTCAGGCCGCGTGTGCGCTATGGTGACGCCTTTGCCAGCGGCCAGGCCGTCAGCTTTGATGACGATCGGGCAAGCTTGGGCCATCACATAGGCTTTGGCGCTGGCAGCATCGCTGAAACGCTCATAGGCTGCGGTGGGGATGTTGGCAGTTTTGCAGAGGTCCTTCGTAAAGCCCTTTGAGCCTTCCAATTGAGCTGCTAATGCAGCGGGGCCAAAGGCAGCAATTTCCGCTTCGCGCAAATCATCGGCAAGCCCGGCGACAAGCGGTGCCTCTGGCCCAATCACCACCAAATCGATGCTGTTTTCCTGGCAGAATTGAATGACGGCGCCATGATCGCTAGAGTCTAAGGCAATACAGCTGGCATCCTCTGCAATGCCTGCATTGCCTGGCGCGCAATACAGCGTTTCCACGGTTTCGGATTGGCGCAGCTTCCAGCATAGGGCAGCTTCCCGGCCACCGCTTCCAATCACCAAAATCTTCATGCGCATCCACCTCTTTCTCTTTGGCATGGGGTAGCGAATATGGTGTTAGCCCGTCAAAGCTATTTCTTGCTGCGCTCGCTTTGTTATAGAGTTGGTGTATGGCTTCTCCTGCCCCCAATGTTGCGGAATTTTCGGTTTCCGAGCTGTCCGGCGCGCTCAAGCGATCGGTTGAGGATCAGTTTGGCCACGTCCGTGTGCGCGGCGAGATTTCTCAGTTTAAGCGCGCGGCCTCGGGGCATTGCTATTTCCGCTTGAAGGATGACAAGGCGGTCATTGATGGCATTGTTTGGCGCGGCGTTGCCGGACGGCTTGCCATGCAGCCTGAGGATGGGCTGGAAGTTATCGCGACTGGCAAGGTGACCACCTATCCGGCCCGGTCCAGCTACCAGATTGTCATTGAGGATATGCAGCCCGCTGGCAAAGGCGCGCGTATGGCGCGCTTGGAAGAGCGGCGCAAAAAGCTGGCAGGGGAAGGGCTGTTTGAGGCGGAGCGTAAAAAGCCTCTGCCATACTTGCCTGAGGTGATTGGTGTTGTGACCTCACCCACAGGTGCCGTCATCAGAGACATTTTGCACCGGCTGGCGGATCGATTCCCAAGCCATGTACTCTTATGGCCCGTGGCGGTGCAAGGGGAGGCGGCTGCCGGTCAGATAGCTGGCGCCATCAAAGGGTTTCAGGCTTTGCCGGAGGATTGGCCGCAGCCCGATATACTTATTGTGGCGCGCGGCGGCGGGTCTTTGGAAGATTTGTGGCCGTTTAACGAGGATGTTGTGGTGCGTGAAGCCGCTGAGTGCGCCATTCCCATTATCTCTGCCGTCGGGCATGAAACCGATACGACCCTTATCGATTATGCCGCCGACCAGCGCGCGCCGACACCCACCGCAGCGGCTGAAATGGCAGTGCCGGTGCGCGCGGACCTCATCTATACACTTGAGAACCTTGCCTCGCGCCAAAGCCGGTCCCTGGTGCGAATGCTTGACGCAAACATGGATAAGCTTCGTGGCCTATCGCGCGGATTGCCGAGGCCTGAAGAGGTTTTGGCACAGAAAGCGCAGCGCTTGGATGATGTCTACGCGCGGCTTATGGCGACACGCGGCGCGCTGTTGTCGACCCTATCAGCGCGGCAGGCGGCCATAGAGGCGCGGCTTTCGCCGAGGCTCATCACTGGTTTGACGGAACGGCTTGGTGAGCGTCTCGGCGCCCTCCACGCAAGGCATAGCCGCTCGCTCAGCGGCATCTTGTCCTTAAAAACGCAGCAGTTTTCGGGTCAGGCTGGCCGGCTACGCTTTGAACCTCTACAACGCCAGGTTTCTGACGCGCAGCGCGTTTTAAACTCGGAAAATGGCAAGATGCTGAGCGTCTTTGAGACGCGGAGAGAGACGTTGGTACAGCGCCTCTCGGCTGCTGGCCGTATGCTCACATCGCTCAGCTATCAAGGCACCTTGGCGCGTGGCTATGCGGTGGTGCGCGCGTCTGAAGGCGGTATCGTCCGCAGTGCGAGCGGTGTTAAGAGCGGGACACCGCTTCATCTAGAATTCAGTGATGGCCAGCTAGACGTCGTCGCTGGCGGTCCTAAGTCTGCTTCTGTTAAACGCAAGGCAACGGCACCGAAGCCGCCAAAACAGGGAAGTCTTTTTTGATATGCTGATGGGCGAACGTGAAGCGAAACTGTTTTACACCATTTCTTCCTTCCGCGTGGTGCAGCCAGGTGACTATGTGATCTGCGCCGTAACGGGAAAGCGCATTGCGCTGCAGAACCTGCGCTATTGGAACGCCGATCGCCAGGAAGCCTATATTGATGGGCCTACGTCGACTGCTCGGCACGACGAGCTTGCTGGCAAATGAGAGCGCTGTTAGCTGGCTTTGTCCTATTTTGCGCGCTCTCCGTCTCTTTGGGTGCTACCGCGCCGATCTTGTCTTTATCGTCGGATGAGACAGTCCAGGGCGGCTTTCTCTATGGCAAGACACAGCCAGGAACAACGCTGACATTGGATGGCCGTCCTGTTCTAGTGAGCGCGGATGGGCGGTTTTTTCTCGCCTTTCACTATAATGCTGGCCCCGCAGCCATGCTGAATGCCACGCGGCCAAATGGCGAGACGGAAGAATATAAGATCAAGGTGAAGGCGCGTGAATTCAACGTTGAGCGCATTGACGGCCTACCGCCAGCGAAGGTGACGGCGCCGCCGGAGCGGCAAAAACGTATTGCAGCGGAAAGCGCGAAAAAACGTGCAGCGCGGACCCAGCAAGGCATACAGCTTGATTGGACGGATGGCTTTATAGAGCCGGTGAAGACCTACAGGGTGTCTGGCGTCTATGGCTCGCAGCGAATTTTGAATGGCGTGCCAAAGCGCCCGCATTATGGCATCGACATGGCTGCCCCGGCTGGAACAGCGGTGGTGGCGCCGGCCGGCGGTGTGGTGACTTTAGCTGAAAGCGATTTCTGGTACGAAGGTGGCCTAATCTTCCTCGACCATGGCCATGGGCTTCAGTCTGCCTTTCTGCATTTGAGCGCAGTCGATGTTGAGGTTGGAGCGGTCGTCAAAAAGGGTGATAGACTTGGCGCGGTTGGGTCTACCGGTCGCTCAACTGGTCCGCATCTAGATTGGCGAGTTAATTGGGGCAAGGTTTGGATTGATCCGCAGCTTCTATTAGCAGCGCAGCCACTGCCATAGGCCAGATCAGGTTTGTTCAATAAACCGCTGACCAACGCCTTCTAGAACAAGACATGTTAGGATGCCCGTTCGGTAGGCGCCCGTGTCAATCCCAATCCGGTTGGGCTGAATGTCCGGCTTTTCGCTGATCGTGTGGCCATGGACGACAAAACGCTCAAAGGGTTTGCGGTAGTTCAGAAATTCGTCGCGGATCCACATGTAATCGTCCACGCTCTGGGCTTTCAGGGCAACTTTTGGCCGGATGCCAGCATGGACGAACAGATAATCTCCATGGACGTGAGAATAGGGGAGGCCACGCAGAAAGTGCAGATGGGCAGTTGGAATGCTCTTTTTCATCGCTTTGCGCAGCGCTGCCAGGGGGTCATCCTCATCGTTTAGCATTTGGCTTGCCTTGATCTTATAGCTCTCAAGGGTTTCAACCCCGCCATAAGACAGCCAGCCTTCTGAGCCGCGGTCGCCTTCTGCAAATGCAAGCATGGCGTCCTCGTGGTTTCCACGCAAAAAGACATGTCGCTCGCATGGCAAGTCCCCGTCCAAAAGACGGTCTATGAGACCCTTTGTGTCAAAGCCGCGGTCCACATAATCGCCCAGCAAAACCAGTTCGCTTGCGCCATCAAAGCCCTTTAGGTCCTTGCGAATAGCTTTCAGTAGGCTGTCAAATAGGTCAAGCCGCCCATGGATATCCCCGACGGCGTAGACGCGCGTATTCTTTGCCGTCGTCGGCGGCTTTGGCGGCGCCTTGGGCTTTTTTTGGAACAGACTTGCAAGCTTACCCATGGGCGCAGTCTTATCAGACCGTGCGGGCAATGCCCAGGTGACGATTGTCTCAGAAGAGACGCAAGTCGAGACGAAGGCTCGCGCTGTGGCCGGGTTGTTCATCCGCTGGACCGCCTAAGTCGCTGAAGTGAAAAGGCGTGATGCCTGCCCCTTGAGTATAGCTATATTCTACGCCCACATGCACGACTTTGCCCATGGGGACAGCCACGCCCGCCGATGCGGAAATCGGCATGCGCATTAGATGTCGCGGGTCTTTATGCATGAAGTATGCTGCGTTATTAAGGCGATCATACTGATAGTCGATGGTTTGTATGCGCTGTTCAGCGACCCCCATGCGTCCACCTAAACACCGGCTCCAGCCGCCGGCGAAAAAGGTTGCTTTCTTGTCCACACTCTTTGACGCACAGTTTTCCAGCACTGGCGCTTCAGCAGGCAGACTTGACCCTGTCTCTTGCGGAATTGCAGCCGATGGGATCGAAAGTGCAGTCATAGGCAGCGGAATCGCAACGTGGTTCTTATAAACCGGCTGTAAGTCTAGCCGCTCTGCAGCCTGGGCAGACAGCGGACCTGTTAGGGCAATAAGGGCGGCAAACCGCAAGCAAAATGTGCGAATATCTATGACCATGCCACAAAGAATGCCGCAGGAAGCCCAATGAGGTGTTAAAGAGCGGCTGCAAAATTCTTAAAATTGTCTATATGGGCTGCGTGGCGCGCTCAAACCACGCAGCGCAGTCTTCGGGCAATTCGGGGCCAATTTCTCGGCGAACGCGGGCATGGTATTGGTTGAGCCAATCGATTTCGCCGACCGTGAGCAGATCGCGCACAATAGGCCGTGTATCGATTGGCGCCAGTGTCAGCGTCTCGAAGGCCAACATAGTACGTTCATCGTCCTCTTGAGGGTCGACCGTGACCAACACCAGGTTTTCGATGCGAATGCCAAATTCGCCGCTCCGATAATATCCTGGTTCGTTGGACAGGATCATGCCTTCTTGCAAAGGCTCATCCGAGCCTGCTTTGGCAATGCGCTGCGGCCCTTCATGCACATTCAGAAAGCTCCCCACGCCATGGCCTGTACCATGATCATAGTCTGCCCCGACTTGCCAGAGGGCATGGCGTGCGAGGGGATCGAGTGCACTGCCCGGTGTTCCTTTCGGAAAACGGGCGGTCGCCACGGCGATATGGCCCTTTAGCACTTGTGTATAGCGTATTCTGGAGATGTCGGGGATGGTGCCCACTTGAATTGTCCGCGTGATATCCGTGGTTCCATCCAGATATTGCCCGCCGGAATCTACCAGATAGAGGGAGTTTATGGGAATTTCGATGTTGCTGGCATCCGTCACCGAATAATGCGGCAGCGCCGCATGCGGGCCCGCGGCCGATATTGTCCGAAAGCTTAAGTCCTTGAGGAGATTTGCTTTTGATCGCTGCAAAGCCAGTGTATCGGCTGCAGCGAGTTCTGTGAGACCGCCCCGCGGTGCTACCTCGTCAAACCATTTGAGAAACCGTGTAACTGCGATCCCATCGCGTACATGCGCCGCGCGCGTGCCGCTGCGCTCAGTCTTGTTTTTGCAGGCTTTCGCCAAAGTCGTGGGCTCGCGCGCCTCAAGCACGTTGCCGCCCCCCTCTTTTACAAGATCAAACAGTGCCGCCACGGCGGTGGCCGGATCTAGCTGAATCGTCCCGCCATCAGCGATCGATTTGAGCGTATCGGGAAAGGCATTGTAGTCGACCAAATCCACATCCTCACTCAGTTGCCGGTCCAAGCTTTCATCAATACCGTCTTTTTGAACGCAATAGACTGGCCGTCCCTCGGCCGGAACGATCAAGAAACCATAGGCGACGGGACAGTGGCTAATATCGCTCCCGCGCACGTTGAGGGCCCAGCAGACCCCATCCAGCGACGCAATCACGCAGGCGTCTGCGCCGCGCTGTTTGGTCTCGTCTGCAATCATGGAAAGTTTGTCTTCGCGGCTCTGCCCGGCATAGTCGAGGGGGTGATCTTGAATGGGCCCCGCTGGCCGGTTTGGCTGGCCCGTCCAAAGCTCGTCTATGGGATTGCCGTTGGTTGCCACGAGGTCTGCGCCCGCTCTCTTCAGCGCTGCCTTGGCTTGCCGCGCCCAGGTGATGGTGTGGAGCCAGGGATCAAAGCCGATTTTATCGCCTTCCTTGGCCTGGCTTTGCAGCCATGTCTCAATCCGATGTGCTGGGATTTGCATGCGATCAATTTTGCTGCTTGCGACCTGCTCTTCCGCTTGCACAGTATAGCGCCCGTCCACAAACAAGGCTGCTGCGTCTTCAAGTACAGCGCCTGTGCCTGCTGATCCGGTAAAGCCCATGAGCCAGGCTAAACGCTGCGCATAGTCTCCGACATATTCTGACATATGCTCATCGCTAATCGGCACTATAAAGCCTTGCAGATCGTGCGCTTTTAAGCCGTCACGCAGGGCTGCGAGCCGATCTTCCGTGGTTTGTGTCATTGGCGCTGTTGCCTTTCTCTTCGCATCTGGCGTTGAAGGCTTATATGTTGCGGCATCGCGCAAATTGGAAGCTGCAAAATGCTATTTGATCTGTCCCCCACGCCGCCGCAGCCGAAACGTGAACCTAAAGAGGTTGGCCGCCATGGCTATAGCCAGACCGACGACTATGCTTGGATGCGCGATGCTGGCTACCCGCAAGTCACTGAGGATGCCATTTTAGATCACCTTGCCGCAGAGAATAGCTATCGGGATCAAGTTACTGCTCCGCTCCAAGGTCTTACGAAACGGCTGTTTGAGGAACTGAAGGGCCGCATCAGCGATGAAGACAGCTCGGTGCCACAACGTGATGGTGCCTATATCTATCAGTGGGCGTTTGAGAAAGGGGCACAATATCGCCGCTGGCTGCGCTGGCCGCATGATGACCCCGAGACCAAAACGCTCCTACTGAGCGAGCCCGATCGTGCGGCAGGCTGTGACCACTATGTGTTGGGCGATCTGTCCATCAGCTTTGACGACCAACTCATGGCCATCAGCGAAGATGTCGCTGGTGATGAGCGCTATGTGGTGCGCGTCAAGTCCATTGCCGAAGATCAATTCTTAGACGATGAAATCAGCCCCACACGTGGCCATGTGCAATGGGCGGCCGATTCTGCAGGCTTCTTTTATGCTGAATTGGATGATGGGTTTCGCCCGTATCGGCTCCGGTATCATGTGCTGGGCACGGAGCAAGCCGACGACCCTTTAATCTATGAAGAGCTGGATTCGGGTTTTTTCGTCGGCTTTGGACTGACTCAAGACCGGCAGTACTTGGTCTTGTCGGCGGGGGATCATCGCACTAGCGAAATCCGACTTATTCCGTTGTCTGATCCGCTGTCTGCGCCGGTGCTTATTGCTGAACGCCGAACCGGCGTTCAATACAGCGTCGATCATGGAGGCGGTCATCTCTACATCTTGATCAACGACACCCATAAGAACTTTAGGCTCGTCCAGGCCAGCCTCAAAACTCCAGGTGCGGAGCATTGGCGCGAAATCGAAACGCCCAGTGATACCCGCTATATCCGGGACGTGGCCGCGTTTCGCGATTGGCTGGTGGTGAGCGAACGCCGCGATGGCTTGGACCAGATTTTAGTGCGTGGCCATGATGGCGACGACGCTGCACACTCTATCGCTTTTCCTGAAGAGAGTTACAGCGCGGGCCTCGCCTCAAACCCGGACTATGCGCCGCAAAAACTGCGTCTGAGCTATCAATCGATGATTACCCCACCGACTGTCTATGATTATGACATTGAGAAGCGCGCGCTGGAGGTTCTGAAGGTCAAGGCCATTCCGTCGGGGTATGATAAGGACCGCTATAAGACCGCGCGCCTTATGGCGCCCGCGCGCGACGGTACTTTGGTGCCGATCTCGATTGTCTACCGTGAGGACTTCAAGACCGGCTGTGGTGCGCCACTTCACCTCTATGGATATGGCGCTTATGGCCTTGGCATGAGCCCGAGTTTTTCCACCAGTCGACTCAGTTTACTTGATCGTGGTTTTGCCTTTGCAATTGCGCATATTCGTGGCGGCGATGAGCTTGGCTATGGCTGGTATGAAGACGGCAAGCTGATGAAGCGCTGGCAGACCTTTACCGATTTTGTCGATTGCGCCGATTTCCTCATCGACCAAGGCTATGGCCAGCGCGGCAATGTCAGTATTTCCGGCGGCAGTGCTGGCGGCACTTTGATGGGTGTGGCGCTGAATATCGGCGGTGATCGTTGGAGCGCTGTGGTGGCGCATGTGCCGTTCGTAGATGTTCTCAATACGATGATGGATGAAAGCTTGCCTTTAACGCCTATGGAATGGCCGGAATGGGGTAACCCCATTGAGGATCCCGCGGCCTATGCCCTTATTCAGTCATATTCTCCGTATGAAAATGTCCAGGACGCCGCGTTTCCGCCGCTCATGTTGACCGGCGGATTGACCGATCCGCGGGTGACTTATTGGGAGCCTGCAAAATGGGCCGCGCGGCTGCGGGACAAGAACACAGGCAGCCAGCCGATCGTTTTGAAGATGAACATGGGCGCTGGCCACCAAGGCAAATCGGGTCGCTATGCGTCCTTAGAAGAGGTTGCGGAAGAATATGCGTTTATACTGGCTGCCTTTGGGCTTGAAGATGTGTAGATGCGTCCTGTTTGCACTCGTCTTGTCGCCAATTATGGCCCTGGCGCAGGAGCCGGAAGAGATGGATTTGTTTTCTGATCTTCCCTTTGCAGTGCCCGATGCACCGGAAGTGGCGATTCCGGGCGCGCCGGGACCTGAACCGCTCTGCGTTCTTCCAAAAAACCATAATTTTGAAAAGGATCCCCACAATCCAGGCCTGTTAACCGCAGCGCAGTATCGCCGCTGGTCCATTAGCGATTATGATCGGGAAAACCCGGCACATTTGTTCTTCCTCGGCCTTATGATCGAATATGGGTATCACATGGCGAAAGATGATTTGCGCGCTGAGCGGCTATATGCGCAGGCAGCTGAAAAAGGATTTCGCCGGGCGCAGGAGCGGCTTGGTTTGATTGCCTGCTCTAAGGGCCTTTATAGCACATCCGCGCGAACCTTTTTCAAGACTGCGAATTCCGGAAGCATAGTCGCGCGGCTTGAACTGTCCAAGCACTATCGCTGGGGGCGCGGCGTCTTCTATGACCCGATCACGGCCTATAAATGGGCGTGGCTGGGCATGGAAAAGACGAAGGGCAACTGGCTTGTCAGCGATCCAGATGGGGAGAGCTATTTGCGCAGCATTGAAGATATTTTGACGGACAGTGATTTAGGGCGCGCTGAAGCCCTTATAAACCAATGGAAAAATGGCTTTGATACCAGTCGCCTGCGGTGCCAGCAGGACTAGTGGGGCTTAGCGTTCACCATCAGATGCCACGCGCATGCGCTGGCGGGTGTAGCTGCCAAAAACGCGCACCCATTTGGTGTGAAAGTCCAACTCTTCCAGTGCTCGGGCAACTTGCGGGTCGTTTGGATGACCTTCGATATCAGCGAAAAACTGCGTCGCGTTGAAGCTGCCGTCGGTCAGGTAGCTTTCAAGCTTCGTCATGTTCACGCGATTGGTCGCAAAGCCGCCCAGGGCTTTGTATAGAGCCGCTGGCACGTTGCGCACTTCAAACATGATCGTTGTCATGATGGGGCCGTCGGCAGGGTCTGGATCAAGTGGGGTCTTCGCCAACACGACGAAGCGCGTTGTGTTGTGTCCGGCATCTTCAATGTCTTCGGCCAGAATGTTGAGGCCGTAAGTCGTTGCCGCCAATCGTGAGGCAATCGCTCCTCGCGATATCTCCGCGCGTCTTGCAACCACGCGCGCTGCGTCGGCGGTATCGCCATGCGCAACCGGCGTTATCCCCTGGCTATTAAGGTATTTGCGGCATTGCCCCAATGCTTGCGGATGGCTGAGTACCGTCTCGATGTCTGCAAGCTGACTCTTTTCTGTCCCCAACAAGCAATGCCGTACCCGCAGAAAATGTTCCCCAACGATGGTGAGATCGCTTTCTGGAAGAATGAAATGAATATCTGCCACGCGCCCAGCTTGACTGTTTTCAATGGGGATCATGGCTCGGTCTGTTTCGCCCTTTTCGACCTTCGCAAAGGCATCCTCAAAGGTCACGCAGGGCACGGGCGTCCACCCAGGATAGGCCTCCTCACACGCGATATTGGAGTAAGCGCCCAAAGCCCCTTGGAAGGCAATTTTATTCTTAACGTTGGTCTCTACCGTCATATGCCAGCCCGTAGCGGTTTTTCTGCCGCTTTTGCAAGCCTTTGGTAAGGCCAGGGCGTTAGGACTAAACTATAGGACAGCGCGACGATATCGAACTTGCGCTTAGAAAAAGTCGTGGCTAGTGTGCGCCCAAATTCGATGGAGGCATGGTCGGTCACGACCGAGGAATTCATATGGACTCGTTTGAGTGGAACAAGGTGTTCATGGGCGGTTTGGCAAGCGCCTTGCTGGTCATGATGATTATGTGGGGCACGGAAGAGCTTTTTCATGTTGAGATGGCTGAAGCGGTTGCCTACCCCATTGAAGTGCCCGAAGCGGCGTCTGCCTCGACACAAGACGTTGTTGAACAAGGCCCTTCGTTGGCCGAGCTATTGGCTGACGCAACGGTCGAAAAAGGCCAGCGGCTCTTTAAGAAATGCTCACAATGCCATTCGATTGAGGAAGGCGGCGCCAATGGAACGGGCCCCAATCTTTGGAATACGGTGGGTGAGGATGTGGCGGATAATGCAGCTTTTCCCTACTCTTCCGTCATGGCAGGCCTAGAAGGCAATTGGACCTTCGAGCAACTTGATGCCTTTTTGACGAAGCCGACGAGCTGGTTGCGCGGCACCAAAATGTCCTTTGCTGGCCTTAAAAAGCCGGCTGATCGGGCCGCCATTATCAAATATCTTTGGGTCAATGGTGATCAGTCCGATTCGCTCCCGCAACCACCACAAACCGTTGCTGGGCTAGAGGCCGAGTAAACGCAAATCAGTAAACACTGATAAGATGCGCCTTTAGCTAAGGCGCTTAAAGCCTTTCAACGGGTTATCGTGCTCCTGCGCGACCCAAGCAATAACGTCAGCAAGCGGATCCAGCGTGGTGCACATATGGGTCGCGTTGGCATGCAGCAGTGTTTCTTCACCCGCATAAAAACCCACATGGCCTGGAAAGAAAACCAGATCGCCCGCTAGCGGGCTCTCCTCATGTGCCAGGGGGCGTCCTAGGTTCTCCCATTGATCCCCACTATCGCGCGGACATGGCGTTCCGGTGGCCCAAAGCGCCATTTGCACTAGGCCAGAACAGTCGATCCCGTCATAGGTGCGTCCGCCCCAAGCATAGGGGGTGCCAAGAAACTGCTTGGCGATTTGCAAGGCATTAGGTTTTGCGCTCGGCGGCGTGAGATGACGCTCAATCACATAGCGCCCGTCTGTCAGACGTAGAAAGGATGGCTTGGCGCCAAAGCGCTGAGGAGACGCTTTTACTGCCGCATTCAAAGGCAGTGCGGCGACCGGTTTGTGCTTGATGTTAGGGGTTAGATAAATTGGCGCCAACGGCACCTGAACTGTTTGGGTATCCCCATCGCAGTTGCAAGGCTCTGCAGTATAGTCGCGAAGCCAGCCCACATAGTGATCCCGCGCCGCCTGCACCTTTAGCCAGGCGGGCTTCGTCTCTAAAATATCTAGCGTTTCACCATACAGCAATTGACTGGTGGTTTGGCTCTTTTCGTCGGGTTCGGCAAAGAGCCAGGCGGCTGGCGCTGTGACGCAAGCCCTAGACATTTGGGCTTTGTCTAGCCGGCAGCTTGCAACACCGTGCCAGCCATGTCTTCAGGTGCTTTATCGGCAGCCTGGGAGATAAAGTCAGCAAACTCACTGAGGAAGACAGCTCCTTTTACGGTGCGCTGAACAAATAGGTTCCGTCTATCTGACATATCCCGTTTGCGCTTCACATAGCTAATCTCTTCAAGGGTATTAAGTGCGCGTGTGATTACGGGTTTGGCAACGCCGAGCTGCGCAGCAAGGCCGCGAACCGTATGCGGCCCTGGCTCAAGATAGACAATCAGCAGGAGGGCTAGTTGGCGGTTGGTAAAGTCCGGTTTTTCTGATCGTACCGATTGCACTAAGGCCGATTTCCAGACCTTTAGATAGTCTGTCGTATGGTCCCCTGCAAACAGGGTGTCTAAGCCTTCCATGATCGCGTTTCCTCTGGCTGGTGGCGGCGAACTCGTTACGCTGCCGATCTTCAAGCCAAAGTGGTTAATAAGCCGTTAAACTGAAACGCGGGCGTTACAACTATGAGGCATTTGAAGGCGGACTGGCCTAGTAGCTAGGGCAGTCCGCCGCCGATTCTAGCGCGCGTTTTCAGGCAGACTATCAAGCCATACGATCTTCAAGCTGCTGTTGCTCCCTTGCTGGGCCAAATCAAAGAGATCTGAGTCAGCTGAACCTTTCAAGCGGCGATCCTGGATGCTGCCGGGCAGCGGCTTGTAGGCGAGCTTTAGGTGGACGTTTGCGGCTACTGCGTCCACCGTATCTGGGAATGGTGAAAACTGGCCTAATCTGTCTATGGTCTGAGCGGCGGCTTGGTTTAGCCTGTCATAGCGAGACGGCATGACCTCCTCAGCGCTGAGGATTTGGCCATCTCGCCCTACCGTCAGCGTATAGGTCACAGAGCCATATTCCCGCGCGCTTTCAAAGCGCACGGGCGTCACCATGGCATTACGTAACTGATGGGACACTTTTCGGCCCCATTTTTTCATGCTGCTAGATGTTGCTTTTTCCAGCTGCGCATCAGCGGCCTGGGCAACGGGTGCGGTGAGCGCTGACATGCCGATACCAAGTGAAAGGCTAGCGGCGGCGAGAAAGTGGACTTTATTCATGGTATTTCCCTGCATAATGCAAACGCACAGCAAGTTCTGTGCCGGTCAAGACGCTATCAGCAGGGTTATTATTATGCCGCGCGCCCTGCATCTTGGGGCCCGCGCTCCTCTATGCCAAGGAAACTACGCCCCGCCGCTTTTAGTCACAAGGTCACTCGTCGCGACTGCAGTGCATCCTATCGTGTCGAACTGCTACATCTGACGTTTTTCGTTGCATAAGGTCCGCTTGAACAAGGTTCCGTGTTGGAACCAATGCCATGTTCGAGCACGGGTTTTGCCGTCCCCGCCAGGTACGATGATTTCAAAGAATTCACCGCCCTCAAGGTCTTTGCGCACCAGGTGCAGCAAGATGAGACCTTCGGTTGTCTCCCAAGCCTTGCCATGAAAGGTGTCTACGTCCCACCATAACGCACCGTCTTTCAACGTGCCTGGTAGTTCGGCCTTAAATACCTGTCCATCTGGCCAGGTAAACGTGTTGTATTGAACATAGGCGTAAGGCCCATCATCCGGGAATTCGCACACGATATGAGAGCTGTGCGCGTCAACGATATGACCTTCTAAATCAATATGTTGGTATTCTCCCACCCAAACGCCTTCATGGTTCAGCATCGTTGGCATCACGCGTTTCAATGCCGCTTTGTTTCCCATGGTTTGACCCTTCCATCGGATTTCGTAGAGTGGTGTCCTATCATGATAAGCCGACGACAGATAATTGGAATGACGCTAGGGATAAGTGGCTATGCCGCTTTTACCAGCTGCAATGGACACCCCGAGATGACGCTACCAGATGACAAAGCCGCTATAGACGAGACCCGCGCGCAGGTATTTGCCGCTTACCGCCTTGGCGACGTTGATGGCATGATGAACTTTTTCCACCCGGAGGTGATTCAAATTCCGGCCTTTGAGCGCGTTCTGGACGGAAAGGAGGCGGTAGAAGCCAATTATCGCGCCATTCTTTCGCGCTTTGATGCTGCGCTCAAAGATACGCTGGAAAACATGTCCATTGGCGGCGATATGGCGAGCACCCATGGCTTATACGAGCTTGTCTTGACGCCGCGCGATGGCGGCGCTGCCGTGCGCCGAAAGGGCCGCTATATGGTGATAATGAAACAATGGGACGCTAGTCCGACGGGCTGGTCCACCTTTCGCGAACTGGTGCAGCCCGCTGAGTGAGCCGACAAGGCCTTAATTTGGCAGCAAAAAGGCGCTAGTACTGCAACAAGTTAAGTGCCCTTTAGAGTTTCTCGCTTACCCACGTGGATTGTTCCAGGCTCAAGTTGAACGGCAGCAATGGTCAAGTATGTAGACATGGCGGCGTGGCCGCAGCGCGGCCCTGACCTCATCTTTCCAGCCGATATGGCACCGATGCTTGCCATCGTTGTCCACACTGAGGAAGAGTTCGACTGGAACGCGCCTTTTGACAGGAATGCTAATACGGTGCGGCATGTCCCGTCGCTGGCTGATTTTCAAGCTGTAGCAGAGCGCTACGACCATGCACCGCATTATAGCTGCGGCTACCCAATTTTGGCCGATAACCCGGCTGTGCAGTTCTTCAAGCCGTTGTTCGATGAAGGCCGCGCTACTTTAGGAGCGCATCTACATCCCTGGGTGTGCCCACCCTTTACGGAAGATGTGAACAATAAAAATAGCTTCCCGGGGAACCTGCCAGAATCTGTTGAGCGCGAGAAAATTACAACGCTCACAAATACTCTGACCCCGACCTTCGGCTTCCAGCCCAAGGCTTATCTGGCTGGGCGTTACGGGTATGGGCCGAATACCAGCGCCATTCTAGCGGCGCTCGGCTATGAGGTTGATTTCTCTGTTGCGCCGGGCTGGGACTATCGCCGCCATGATGGACCCAATTGGCGGGATCATTCTGCCATGGCGTTCTTTGACGCACAGCACGCCGGCTTGCTCCACGTTCCCCATTCCGGCGGCCATATCGGGTTCTTGTGCAAAGCGGGACAGCGCAGCTTGGTGCTGAATGAAGCAGGGGCCTCTGCTATAATGCGGCTGCCCTCTATCGCCGCGCGCCTAGGCGCTGTGCGCCAAGCGCGGCTTACGATTGAAGGCATGCCGCTACAAACAATGATTGCACTGGCCCAGGCTCTTTATGCCGGCGGGGTGCGGCTCTTTACGCTGTCCTTTCATTCGCCATCTGCTGCGGTGGGGTACACGCCTTATTCCCCCACGGAGTCTGCGCGCAATGCTTTGCTGATAAAGATGGAGGGCTTTCTGCGCTTTTTTGCGGAAGACCTAGGTGGTATCCCGGCTGGCCCGGATCGGTTTTATGCGGTTGCCGCAAGCGCTCGCGACACCATGCTGTCGCAGGCGGCCTAGGGTTTTTTCCGATGGCCAACAAAGTCCTCGTTCTTGGTGATGACAACCGGTCTTTTCTTGCATCGGTGCGCTCGCTTGGTCGGCTTGGATTAGATGTTCATGTGGCCCCGGAAAACTGGGCGTCGCCCGCCCTTTCTTCTCAATACATCACGCGCCGCGTAGACCTTCCGCCCCATGATTTATCGCCGCAAGGCTGGCTCGATGCCGTCGAGCGCCTCCATCAGCGGGTGGGTTATAGCTTCATTTTGCCGTGTAATGAAAAAGGGATCCTACCTCTCTATCACGCCAGGGAGCGATTTGCCGACACCGTGCTCGGCATTGTCAACGATGAGGCCTTTGATACCTTTTTCGACAAGATAAAAACCCGGGACTGTGCGGTTGAAGTGGGTGCGCCAGTCGCCAAAGGCCGTGTGTTTGATCCGGAAGAGGGCGCCTCTGACTTGATACGTGAATTTGGCTTGCCCGTGGCCATCAAGCCAAGTCGCTCCTTCGTGGATGAAAATCTGTTCTCGCGCCGGTCGGTGCGCCTGGCCCATTCCCCGGACGAATTGTTTGATGCGCTGACCGCCATGGAAAGCTGGGACACGTATTTCATTGAAGCTGTTTTCCCCGGCAGCGGTGTCGGCATTTCCGTTTTGGCCGATCAAGGCGATATCTTGCAGGCATTTCAGCACCAACGCGTGCATGAACCGGAAACGGGCGGCGGCAGCTCTTATCGTAAAAGCGCGCCGCTGCATCCTTCGATGATGGATGATGTGGAGAAGATGGCGCGGGCCCGAAATCTGACGGGCCTCGCCATGTTTGAGTTTCGCCACAATCGGGAAACAGGCGCGCATATTTTGCTGGAGGTCAACGCCCGCTTATGGGGGTCGGTACCACTGGCCATCGCGGCGGGGGTCGATTTCCCAGCACTTTATTACAAGCTGCTTGTCGAAGGCGATCGCGGGAGCCGCTTATCCTATAAAATCCCGGTTTACGGGCGTAATCTGACCAATGATTTGAATTCCCTTTCTGAGCGAACGGTTACCGCAGTCACTCATCCGACCTGGGCAAGAGCGCGAGACTTGTTGACCAGCATGTTTGGCTATTGGCGCTATGCGCTCAATTTAGACAAGCTTGATACGCGGGACTTGAGCGATCGCCGTCCGCATCATAAAGACCTAAAGCTGTTCTGGCGCGACTTGCGGGGGCGCATTGCCTCCAAGGTCCCGGTGTTGGCCCGGCGCGAACAAGCCGCCGCACTGGATGCTTTGGATTCATACCTCACAGCGCATCCCGGGGATTTGGTGGTGGCGGTCTTGTGCCGGGGCAATATCTGCCGCAGCCCCTTTGCCGCCAGGCTCCTGAAAAAGAAAGCGAAGCTACAGAAGGTGCCGCTTGATGTTATGGAGGCAGGCACCTTACCGCGCAGTGGCCGTGCTTCTCCGGCAGAAGCCAGAAAGGCAGCGCGCCAGTTCAAGGTGCGTTTAACGGATCATCGCTCGCACCATGTGAGTGAAATCGACTTGGCCAAGGTGGATCTCATCTTGCATTTTGATCCAATTATTGCTCAGGAGCTCAGCCACGTCGCTCGTGATGTGCCGGCGCATATTTTCAATCTGGCGTATTTAGCGCCAACAAGTGGCGCGGCGCCCATCATAAAAGACCCTGTGCACAAGCCCCTAGAAGACTTCATTCAGGTATATCGTCAAATTGATATTGCCTTGGACCGGTTTTTGGAGCGTGTTACCAGCGCGCGTAACCAGCGCATTTAGTTGCGGTATTTTAAGACCGTTTGGCCTTCAGCACTTCCATCTTTTTCTTTATGCTCACTATGTCTGGTTATGGTTTTGAGCCTTTGATTTAGGGCCTTTATGCAACAACAACCAATGGTGTTGATCTTAGGCGGTGCCCGGTCTGGAAAAAGCACGTTAGCTTTGAAGGAAGCCGAAGCACTGGCTCAAAGCCGTGCTAAGCAGCCCTGTTTTGTGGCGACTGCTGAAGCGCTGGATGCGGAAATGCAAGACCGGATCGCCCGCCATAAGGCTGAGCGGGGAGACCATTGGCAGGTGATGGAAGCGCCGCTGGATCTGGTGGCAGCTATTGAGGCTGCCGGTGCGACAGCTGGTGCTGTCTTGATCGATTGTTTGACCCTTTGGCTCTCGAATGTGATGCATCATGATCGCGATGTAGATGCCGAGGTCAAAGCTGTCCTCAACGCATCACGGGTTGCCCAATGCCCGTTGGTGTTCGTTTCCAATGAGGTCGGTCTGGGTCTTGTGCCACAGACGCCGCTTGGACGCCGATTTCGCGATGCCCAAGGGCGTCTAAACCAAGCGTTTGCTGAACAGGCGGACACTGCTGTCTTTGTGGCAGCGGGTTTGCCTCTCAGTCTAAAAGGCAGTCTTCTTGCATAAGGGCATCTGCCAGGCGCTGCTCTGCTGATTGATCCGGTGGTAAGCCAATGCGCACATAGCGTTCAGTCCAGTCAAAGCGCCGGATAGAAATGCCCGCGTTGCCCAGGCGTTGCCATAGCGCCATTGCATTTTCTGTTGCCGCATAGCGAAACAAGTCCGTGCCACCGACGACAAAGAGACCATTGTCTTCCAGGATTGGATCAAGGCGTGCGCGCGCGCTTGCGAGCCGCAGCTGTGTTGCGGCCTGCCAGGCGGGGTCAGTATATGCGGCAACGCCTACCTGGAGTGCTGGTGCAGATATCGGCCATTCCCCAAGTAATGTCGACATTTCCTGCAATACCGTGCGCGGCGCGAGCAGCGCTCCAAGGCGCATGCCCGCCAGGCCATAGAACTTTCCGAAGGAGCGCAGGACAATCAAATTGTCTTGACCAGCCAGGGAGGCCAGACTGTCTTGGGGCGTCAGGTCCATATACGCCTCATCCACAATCAGCCAGCCATCGCGGCGGCGTTGCCGCTTCAGCGCTTCAATCAGGTCGTCACGGGGGATGACCCGACCGTCAGGATTGTTGGGTCGGCAGACGATCAAGATATCAGCGGGTTCGGACAGTGCATACACATTGCGCACGGCGCTTTTGCTCCAAGCACGGGCATAATCACCGTAAGTTGGTGCCATAATAGCAACGCTCTTCGCAGAGAGAATATGTGGCAGCAAGCTAATAATGATTGAGCTGCCAGGCGTCGGCAAAGTCGCCGCAGCGTTGCTGCCAAAATCAGCCGCCATGGCTTTGCGGCAGGCATCATGCGCCGCTTTTGTTGGCAGATGTGATGCCTCAATATCTCTCACAGGATAGGGCCATGGATTGATGCCCGTGGACAAATCAATCCATGGCGTTTCTGCCTTGGGAAAGGCCCGCTTCATGGCATCGAGTGCCCCGCCATGCTTCAAATAAGCAGGCATTTCTAATCTCCCAAAGATAGGCCCGTCGCAACGAATCTGGATCGTACAATACGCGCGTTAGTTACAATATTACATTCTAACGAACGATACAGTTTGTCTAAATGTTGACGCAAACCCCATGAGGCGTCGATTGTGAACATCAGGCGCTGTCTCATGCAATATCAGCCATTGGTTGTATTAAAGCGCTTCTAGTACGCGCAGAGTGCCGCCGGACACTGCGGCCTTTACACCAAAGACGTCTGCCATGCGGTCTGTCGTCAGCGTTTCTTGCGGCGGGCCGTCGGCGACAATCCTGCCACTCTGCATCCATATGATTCGGCTCGCATAGTGCGCTGCCAAGATAATGTCGTGCAACACAACCAAAACAGCGCCGCCATCGCTGACATAGGCTTTGATCACATCCATCACCCGCAATTGATGGCGCGGATCAAGCGCGGCTGTTGGCTCATCTGCGATCAGGATGGGCGCTTGTGCGGCCAGCGCGCGCGCAATATGGACGCGGGCAAGCTCTCCGCCGGACAAAGTATCCGCCCGTCTATCCGCTAAATGCCCAATGTCAGTCTTTTGCATGGCGGCTGACACGGCTGTTTGATCTCTTGCCGTGATGCGCCCTGGGCTTGCACCATAGGCAAAGCGGCCTAAAAGCGCGATGTCGCGGACCCGGCTGGGCCAGGCGAGTGGACGTTGCTGGGGTAGGTAAGCGATAGCCTTTGCGCGCGCAGATGGGCTCAGCGCTGTGACGTCTCTCCCATTGACTTGGGATATTCCGGTCGAGACAAGCTCCAGGCCCAGGGATGCGCGCAATAAGCTGGTCTTGCCAGCGCCATTCGGCCCCACAAGTGCAACCAGTTCGCCTGGCCGCAGCGTAAAGCTGGCCTGTTTTACGAGGGGCGTTGCTCCGACCTCCACGGTGATGTCCTGGACGTCAAGTTTGGTCATGCGGCTGCCGCCCGGCGCTGCATGGCGATCCATACAAAGGCTGGAGCTCCGATCAAAGCAGCGACCACGCCCAGTTTCAATTCATTGCTCGTCGGCGCAAGCCGCACGGCGACATCGGCAATCACCAGAATAACGCCAGCCAACAAGGCTGACGGCAACAGTGTGCGGGCTGGATCATAGTCCACAAAGGGGCGGACGACATGGGGCGCGATGATACCAACAAAGCCAATGGCGCCGGCAACAGCGACGGCAGCGCCCGACAGCAGGCCCGCACCAAGCACAACCAGTATGCGCTGGCGCTTGATATCGAGGCCAATGCCGCTGGCCGCTTCCTCGCCCAGCGTCAACGCCGTGAGGCCACGTTTTGTGGTGAATAGGATGGCAAAGCCCGCCAGCAGAAAAGGCGCGACAAAAGCCAAATCAACGAAACTGCGATTGGCCACTGAGCCAAGCATCCAATTGATCAAATCAGATAGCGAGAAGGGGTTGGGCGCCAAGTTCATCAGCAACGTCATCATGGCGCCAGAAAAACTGGATAGGCCGACCCCCACTAAGATAAGGGTCACAACCGAGCGCACGCGGATAGCAGCAAAGGTGATAAGGCTGGTCGCTAGCAGGGCGCCTAAAATAGCAGCGCTTGGCACAACCCAGGCAGAGACTGCAGCTAAGCCATAATACAGCACGAAGGTAGCGCCCAGCGAGGCGCTGGCGGACACGCCCAAAATGCCTGGCTCAGCCAGCGGGTTGCGAAGCAGGCCTTGCAGTGCCGCCCCGCTTGTCCCTAGCGCTGCGCCGACAATGAAAGCCGCTAAAGCGCGTGGCAGTCGGATTTGCCAGAGGATAGTGACATCGCTTTGATCGCCTTGCCTCACAAGCGCGCTTATAATGCGTCCCACCGCCATCGGGGTGGCGCCTAAGAAGCAGGCAGCAAGCACGCTGATGATCGCTGCTGAGATGAGGCCGGGGATCAGCCAGTGTTGGTTCATACCCCCTCTTCTACAAGCCCTGCGCGCCGGCCGCCATAGCCTCAATGGCATCCATCCAATTCCAGCCGCCACAGGCTGTCCAAGCTCCGTCCAAATAGACTGTGGGGACATCGCGCAGTTGCTTGCGCGCCACTGGATGGCGCATGGCGCTCCAGGCATTGGGGTGGTTGGTTTTTGCATCAAAGAAGCTGGCGGCAATCAAATCTGGTTGCTCGTGCGTGAGCCTCTCCAAAGGCAAAGGTCGCCAGCCGGCCTCGGTTTGAAAGTTCTGTAAACCAGCGGCTAAAATCATTTCATGGACATCTGATCCTGGCCCCGTCGTGACGCCTGCCGGTGTCATGTAAAGCACCGATTTGCCAGATGCGCTGTGTGCAAGCGCCTTAAGGCGCATCTCCATATCGGCGATGACAGCTGCGCCGGCTGCCTTGGCGTGAAGCCCGTTGGCTATGTCTCTAATAACCATTTTCGCTGCATCTAGGCTTCGGGAGAAGCCGACTTTTAGCACCGGAATGCCTGCGCGTTCTAAAAAGGTGCCCGCTTGGGGTCCACCGCCATAAGCCCGCACAATCAGATCGGGTTTCAAGGCCAGCACATCCTCAACGGACGACCGTACTTTTGGAACGCCCTTGGCGGCTTCCCGCATGTAAGAAAACGGTCGCTCCGCATCTTCTGAAACAGCTAAGATTCGCTCTGGCTCTACCAATTTAAGAACGTATTGATCAGCGCAATAGTCTAGGCTGACGATACGCCTGGGCGTAGTGTCTGGCGCTGCCGGAGCCTCAGCCTGCGGCTGGCAAGCAGCAAGGGTGGCCGCCACCACTATGCTTAGGCCAAGCCGCATCATGCGCGCGCACAAATGCTGGAGTTATGGGATAGTGCGTCGTTGCTAAATCGATGATTGTGGGGGTCAAACATGGTCTCGCGCCAGCCAAGTACCTCAAATGCTTTGTTCATACGGCATTCGCTAGGCACGTCAACGCGCGTCGATCCGCTGCAGCTTGCAAGGGAGAGTTTAGTCGATTGTCCCTAGGGCAGGTGCGCCGCGCTCACATCGTCGCAGTGTGAAAAGCGCTGTTGACACTCACTTGCAAAAACCCGCTGCCTCTGTCACCTTTTCAATAGAAATGTCATTGGATTCGCCCCGATAATGCCCCGTCTACATACGTCCGTTTTCTGCATCATTCTGTTTTGTACCGGGCTTTTGGGCGCTCCTGCACACGCCGACAAGCGCGTCGTGTCCATTGGGGGCGATTTGACTGAGATCGTTTATGCTTTGGGCCAGGGTGACATGCTTGTTGCCACCGACAGCACGAGTGTATTTCCAGCTGCTGCACAGGACACACCAAAAGTGGGATACGTGCGGCAACTCTCGGCAGAAGGCGTCCTGTCTGTTGAGCCCGACCTTCTTCTGCTCAGCGGCGCTGCCGGTCCGCCCGGTGCCTTAGAGCAATTGCGTGTGTCTGGCGTGGAGATGATCGAACTGCCCGCCAGCTATTCCATGGACGCTATATTAGAGAAGATAGACGTGGTTGCCGCAGCGCTCAATGTGGAGGAGATAGGGAAGTCACTTCGCACTGATGTGGAGCAGTCCTGGAATGATGCCCAAAGCGCCGTCGAAGGGCTGCCCGATGATCTGTCCGTTCTGTTTTTTTCAACCCTTCGAGACGGCGCGCCACGCGCAGCCGGCCGAGAGACAGCGGCGCACGGCCTTATTGAAATGCTGGGTGCGCGCAATGTTTTTGGTGAGCGAACAGGCTACAAGGGTTTGTCCCTTGAGGCCGCCGTGGCTGCCGATC
>CAKZYD010000006.1 GCA_937884085.1 uncultured Sphingomonadales bacterium
GTCAAGCAACGCTATATGAACGCTGGCAATATTTGGACGGCTGCTGGTGTTTCGGCAGGCATCGACATGGCCCTTGCTTTTATCGCCCATATTGCTGGCAAAGAGGCGGCCGCAACGGTTCAAAAAAACGCTGAATACTATCCTGAACACGTGGACTATAGCGCATGACCAGACTCAGCCGAGACGACCTACGCGGCAAAGCACAGGGTGTGCGCGGCCTGATTGATCCTGAAGCCCTAGGACCAACACTGCTGCACGAGCACGTGTTGTGCGATATTCGTCCGCCGGATTGGCAAGATGGTGACACATTTGGCCGAAAAATCGCTATAGAAGACCATTGGCCCATCAACTATGGCGAGGTCAAAGCACCCGGCAATCTACAGCTGGATGAGACCGCGATCGCAACAAAAGAAATGCAGGCAATGCGCAGCGATGGCGGGCGCACCGTTGTCGATTTAAGCTGCGGCGGCCTCAAGCCCGATCCTGTCGGCCTGCTCGCCGTTGCCGAGGCAGCGGACATCAATATTATCATTGGCTGCGGTCAATATGTTGAAGAATACCAAGATCCGGCAAACCAAAATCGGTCTGTCGAGAGCTTCACGGAAGAGATGCTAGACCAGCTTTTCCTTGGTGCTTGGGGAACGGACATTCGCGCGGGCATTATCGGTGAAATCGGTTGCCAAACCCCTTGGACTGACCTGGAAAAAAGGGTCATGGAGGGCGCCGTGATCGCCATGAAAGAAAGCGGCGCTGCGCTCAACATCCATCCCGGTCGTAATGCGGATCAGCCGCAAGAAGTCGCTGACTTTCTTATGGCGAGAGATACACAGATGGACCGTGTCGTCATCAGCCATATCGACCGAACAATCTTTGATGATAACCGCCTCTTCAAGCTCGCAGACAGTGGATGCGTGATTGAATTGGACCTTTTTGGCATGGAAAACTCCTACTACAAGTGGAACGAGGATGTGGACATGCCCAATGATGCGCAGCGACTGCGGGACATCCGAAAGCTGATTGATCGCGGCCACCTTGGTCAAATCGCCATCAGCCACGATATTTGTTATCGCTCGCGCTTGCGCACCTTCGGCGGGCACGGCTACGGTCACATTTTCAGAAATGTTGTTCCAATCATGCAACGTCGCGGCTTTACAGACTCAGAAATCGACCAAATTTTAGTTCAAACACCAAAGCGGTTACTGACCTTTCAATGAGCCAAAGCGCAGCGATCGAAAAACAAGTCAAACCCGCGTTTGTGCGGCGCCGCTCGAACCGCCGCCGGGAAATCATTGATGCGGCCATCGATCAGTTTTCCGCCCGTGGTTATGACGGCGCCACACTGAAAGACATTGCCGAGGCAATCGATCTCACGCACGCAGCGCTCTATTACTACTATAAATCAAAAGACGTCCTGCTCTTTGAAGCCGTCTCTCTGATCCTAAACGAGCTTCTGGACACTCTAAAGGGGTGTGAGGGAGCTCCGCGCGCGCAACTCAAGTCCATGATGGTAGCGCAGCTCACCTACCAATTTGAATATCATCGCGCCATGCCACTGATCGACTCAGTCTTGTTTGGCGCTCACAGCAGGCGCGGCGTGTTAAAGGACGAGCAAAGTCGCTATCTTCGCCAATGCCAGAAAGACATGATTGGCCTTTATCACAGTGCCGTAGCAGCTGGGATAAAATCAGGTGAATTTACCTGCAAAGACGTTCGCACGACCGTTTTTTCAATTATCGGCATACTCTCACACGCGCCATACTGGGCATCACCCGTCAACGACAAAGAGATGAACGCCTTTGTGGAGAAGCAAACAGACATTTGCTTCCGGCTTTTGTAGCCCGTCGGCAATACGCCCAAGTCCTTGCTGCTGTCGCGAGTGTAAATATTGGTGCATTTGAAAACCGATCTGCCTCTTCAATTGGAAAGGCACATGTCGTTCTAGAATAGATGTCCTCTTTCACGTTTCGGCATTGCCAACAGAACTGGCGCTTGAACCTGGTTTGCGTCGGTTCTAGCCTTCTTCGATGAAAAAGAACCCGTTTCGGTATTTCAAAACGTCCGGTGAAGTCATCCAACTCGCGGTGATAATGTATGTGCGGTTTCCTCTATCGCTAAGGAACGTTGAAGACCTTATGCACGAGCGCGGGATCGACATTTGTCATGAGAGCGTGAGGCTCTGGGTGGACCGCTTTGGTGCCTTGTTCGCTGGTCAGATTAGAAAGAAAAGGGCCCATTATTTGCGGCAACGCATGCAGTGGCGGTGGTATTTGGATGAAGTGTTCGTAAAGATCAACGGCGAGACCCATTACTTATGGCGCGCAGTTGATCACGAAGGTGAAGTCTTGGAGGCCTTCGCTACCAAGAGACGCAACAAAGCTGCTGCTTTGACGTTTCTAAAGAAAGCGATGAAGCGCTATGGAAATCGGCGGACCATCGTGACTGATAAGCTCAAATCGTATGGCGCTGCAATGCGAGAGATCGGCAACAAACAGCGCCAGGAAACAGGGCGCCACTTGAATAATCGGGCCGAAAACAGCCATCTTCCGTTTCGACGACGAGAGCGGGCGATGCAGCGATTTAGGCGGATGCACAACCTGCAAAAGTTCGCCTCAATGCATGCTTCGCTCTACAACCATTTCAACGGAGACCGACACTTAAACAGCCGACCAATCTTCAAAGCTTACCGATCCGAAGCGCTTTCGGAATGGAGTCAACTTGCGCAACCGGCTGGGTAAAAAACGAGATGGTCAGGAAATCTAAAACCGCCGTGTCTATGTCGCAAATGACCCGATTAGCTTGTCAACGGAGCCTAGTAGAGTAAGTGGTGCGCAAGTGTCTCACGCCAAGCCGCTTCATCGCCAGCGGCGAGCGTTTCCAAATCCGGAGCTTCAGCAGCTGGGTCTTCAACCCATTCGCGCAGTGCCGGGCCACCGTTGATGGTGTCAATAGGCTGCTTATCAAAGGCATATTCATACGCAAAATCGCGCCAGATTTGATACTCAGGATAGAGCCTGCGCAGTGCTTTAAACGCCGCTGCCATAAGTCGCCACGGCCTAAAGTGTTCATGCAGGTAGGCGGCGCCGTCAACGTGGATTTGCACGCCGTGGCACAGCGCGCCCTGGTGTTTTTGAAAGGTTGGCTCAAACCAACATTCGCGCAGCGTGCACCCGGTTAACCATGCGGGCGCAAAACGCTCCATTTCCTTAAGCACAGTGCGGCCATCGATATCGGGCGCGCCAAAGACTTCAAGCGGACGGGTCGTGCCGCGCCCTTCGGATAGTGTGGTCCCTTCCAGCATCACCGTACCGGCATACGCCCGCGCCATGGCAAGGGTTGGCGCATTTGGGCTCGGATTGATCCAGGCTCGATCAAACACTGGCCAGCCGAAACCGGGTGATGCTGCCGGCTGCCAACCCGCCATGGTGATGACCCGGTAGTCCAGATCCAAGTTGAAGTGCTTTATAAACCAAGAGCCCACTTCGCCTAAGGTAAGGCCATGGCGCATTGGCATCGGACCAGCACCGACAAAACTCTCCCAACCAGACTGTAGAACGCTGCCTTCGATCGGCCGGCCGGCGGGGTTGGGCCTATCGAGCACCCACACAGCTTTGTTTTGCTTTGCGGCTGCCTCAAGGCAATAAAGCAACGTCGTGATGAAGGTATAAATCCGGCAGCCTAAGTCTTGCAGATCAACCAGCAATACATCGAAGCTGTCCAGCATTGCATCGGTGGGTCGGCGCACATCGCCGTACAGACTAAATACCGGTATGCCATGCACAGGGTCAACATAATCAGCTGATTCAATCATGTTATCCTGTTTCTCGCCGCGCAGGCCGTGTTGTGGGCCGAATGCTGCGGTCAGCGTTATGTCCTGAGCCGCCATCAACGCATCAACGCTATGGCGCAAATCTGCCGTGACGGATGCTGGATGCGCCAGCAATGCAACACGCTTACCAGACAATGGAGCGCGCAGCTGCGCATCGCTCAACAGGCGATCGATACCAAATTGCATAGATACAAACCTTTACGGCACCACCGCTTTGAATTAATACCATTAAGATACAAATTGGCAAGGCCAGTGACTGTCATGCACGCTTTGAAAGTGTTATTGCCACTGCTGCACTATTGGCCGGTTTGAGAATTAGTGCACGTCGGCGGGGTCGAACCAATATGCAAACAGAAGCCGTGGATGAACGTTTCACTGGCATCGACGGCTGGCCCATCGGCAAAGCTGTAGAAGCCATGTGGGAGGGCCAAATGGCTGCCGTCGCGGCTATTGCACCAGAGCTGGGCACCATTTCCGAGGCCGCCGAGGCAACGGCGCGGCGGCTGCGCGAAGGCGGCCGCTTGATTTATGCCGGCGCAGGAACATCCGGCCGTGTGGCTGTGCAAGATGGGGTTGAGCTTGGCCCTACTTTTGGTTGGCCGGAGGACAGACTGGACTACATCATAGCTGGCGGCATGGCAGCTCTGTCTAAGAGCATTGAGCGGGCCGAGGATGACGCCGCAGCGGCTATTGAGCAAGTTGCCAAGCTCGGCGTAATGCCATCGGACAGTGTTGTGGGTGTTGCCGCTAGTGGGCGCACGCCGTTTTCAATTGCCGCCTTGAAGGCGGCCAAGACCAAGGGCGCGCTGACGATCGCAATCGCCAATAACAAGCCTTCAGATATCCTTAAAGTAGCCGATTATGCGATTTGCGCACAAACCGGCAGCGAAGTGGTCGCCGGTTCCACGCGGATGAAGGCGGGAACCGCACAAAAAGCCATACTCAATATATTCTCAACGGCGGTGATGATCGCTAGCGGCCGCGTCTATGAGGGCTTGATGGTCGATATGATCATTTCCAATGAAAAATTAGAAGCGCGCGGAGCAAGCATGGTAGGCCGCTTGGCTGGTGTCGATGCGCAGTTGGCAGGCGCTGCACTTAAGCAGGCAGGCGGGCATATCAAATGCGCAGTGCTCATCGCAATGGGCGCCAGATTGGACGATGCCCAAGCGCTGCTCAAAGAAAATAACAACATCCTGCGCCAAGCTGTAGATGCATGGCGGGCGCGTACGGGAAAAGTCAACAAAACCAATGTATAGTGCGATGGTAGTGCATAGGAAATCGTTCGGAGGTGGCTATGTTTGATGCTCTCGTTGGGAAGAAGAGCAATACACCGCTCTATATTCAAATCGCCAACACACTGCGTCAGCAAATCAAAGATGGTAAGGTTGCAACCGGCGACGCGCTTCCATCAGAACGTGATTTATGTTCTCTGACGGGAGCCTCGCGCGTGACCATACGCAAGGCGGTCGACCAATTAATCGCTGAGGGCATCTTGTTTCGTCGTCAAGGGTCTGGAACCTTTGTTGCCGACCGGATTGAAGTGCCAGGAGCATTTTTAAGCGGATTTAGCGATGACGCACGGGCCCGCGGGCAGGCGCCAGGATGCATTTGGTTGATGCGCTCATACGCCAATCCAACGGAAGAAGAAGCTGCCATTTTGGGCGTCAAACCTGTTGCAAAGGTGGCACGCCTTGGCCGGGTGCGACTTTCGGAGGGTGAGCCGCTTGCTATAGAGCATGCAATTGTGCCGGCTGATTTGTTGCCGCCGCTGGAAGAGATTGGCGATTCGCTCTATGCAGCCTTAGAGAGGACCGGCAATCGGCCGGTGGAAGGGCAGCAAAAAGTGCGCGCATCGCTGGCCACTCCGACCGAGGCCGGGCTGCTTTCCATTCGAGAAAATAGCGAAGTCTTGCGCATTGAACGCACCACGCGCAATGCCCAAAGTCGTGTGATTGAGCTGACCCGGTCCGCCTATCGCGGTGATCGCTACGATTTTGTCAGTGAATTGCGCTAAGGCGCTTTATCCCGCGCGCACGACCACACAAGTCGCATCATCGCTGCACTTAAAGCGTGGCACCCGTCGGCAATGACTATCTCTGCGTTCGGCTGCGCGAATATCGTCAGCCACGGCCTTTGCGCCAGCGTGTATAATTCGCTGGTAGAGAGCCTCGTCATTCATGTTTTCAAGCAGATCGATCGCGCGGCTAAAGCCATCACTTACCAAGACAAAAGGCTGGCTCATATCGACGTTAATTGGCCGGTAGATATCCATATGCTGCGCCGCTTGCCGGTTCGTACTGAATATCCAGTATCCGCCGGGCGTATTCATCTTTGTCCGATTGCGGCGCAGAATGCTGGATGTTTGCTGCCTAATCTGTCCAGGTGATGCACCAGGAAGCCGCGCTTGCGCCGCCTTAAGGGCAGCCAGGCTTTCTGCCTCTACAGCTGCGCTATGCATGCCTTTAAATCCTCTCACTGTGCCGTCTTCTAGGCTAAGGAGGACCATGCAATCGCCTAAAAGTGCAACTTCAAACGCTGTACTGGCCCGGATCATGGCGAATGCGGCGGATGGCGCTGGTCCGGCGGCCTGCGCGCTCGGATCGGCACTGAACTCCGCGCTTAGAGCGGCCATAACGTCGCTTGCAATGGCGCGCGTCTGTTTATCTTTAAACGCTTCAAGTTGGCCGCGTAGATAATAATCAGCGCGCTCTACGAACCACCGAGCATCAGAAACCGGATGAATGACTGGTTCGCTAACCCCCGTTGCGCCGTCAAAAACCCAAACAGCTTGCTCGGCATGCCCGGCCAGATCTTCATTTATCGCGCCATCGCCTTTAATGGATACACTTTGCAGTATGTGCACGGCTGCCTCAGTTACGATGGGAAACTATCGCTCGTATACTGGTAATATAGTGGTATGTATACCAATACCATGAATTTGAAACGACGGAGCGCGTGTCGGCATGATGGCAAAAACTTTGATGGAAAGCGAGGCGTTTGAAGCGCCGGCAATCGCTTTGCGCCAAAACGCGGAGAACACCGCTGTGCTCGCGCGTATTGTGTCCCGCTTTGCGGCAGCACCTCCACCATTTGTCGCCACCTGCGCGCGTGGCAGCTCAGATCATGCGGCTACCTACGGACAATATATGTTGGCCAAACCCATGGGCTGTGCGGTTACCTCTTTCCCGCCTTCCCTGTTCTCGGTTTACAACGCGCGGATGCAGTTGCAAGGCGTCGCTTTTTTGGTGATTTCCCAATCGGGACAAAGCCCCGACCTGCTAATCGCGGCGGAAAAAGCAAAGCAATGCGGCGCATTCGTGGTTGCCATCGTAAACGATACAAATAGCCCACTTGCAACACTTGCCGACGACGTGTTGCCCATTCACGCTGGTCCAGAACACAGTGTTGCGGCTACCAAGTCCTGCATCGGCGCGATGGCGGTTTTGCACCATTTGAGCGCTGTTTGGAGCGGCGCGGCTAATATGCTGAGCGCGCAATCGGCACTGCCGGAGGTATTGTCTGACGCGCTTGAGGCTGATTGGTCGGCGGCGACTGCGGCAATGCAACCCAAATCGCAGGCGTTTATTATTGGACGCGGCATTGGGCTTTCGGCGGCGCAGGAGGCCGCCCTCAAGTTGAAGGAAACATGCGTTATCCAGGCGGCAGGCTTTAGTGCAGCTGAAGTTAAGCATGGGCCCATGGAGATTGTAGAGCCTGGTTTTCCCGTGCTCGCGGCTTTGGGCGAAGATGCCGCAAGGCCCAGCGTTGTCGATATGAGCGCGCAATTGGCAGCGCGCGGGGCAGATGTATTCAGTGTCGGTGGAAGCGTAGAAGGAGCAGCGTCATTGCCATTCCCCAAAATGGTTTGGGCGGATCTGTTTCCGCTTGCTTTCCTGCAAGCCTTTTACCTTTTTGCAAATGCGCTGTCGTTGGCACGCGGCTATGACCCTGATAACCCGGTGCATTTGCAAAAAGTAACAGAAACAATTTAGGTCGCCACGCATGACGGAAAACGCACTTACCGGTGCGCGGGTTCTCCTACCGCAAGGCCTCGCATCGGACCTATGCATTGTGATCAAAAATGGCCTTATCCAAGCCATAACGCCAGAGCCGCCAAACAGCGTCGCCAGCATTGATGTTTTAGGCGGGGGCATCATTCTACCCGGCTTCATTGACGTCCAGGTCAATGGGGGCGGTGGCGCATTATTCAATGATGCGCCGAACATAGAGAGCCTGCGCACAATCTTGGATGCGCATCGACGCTTTGGCACGACGGGCATGATGATCACCCTAATTAGTGACGATTTAGATAAGGTGGCAGCGGCTATAGATGCCGTCGGTCAAGCGATCGAGGCTGATCTGCCGGGTCTGTGCGGCCTGCACATTGAGGGACCATTTATCGCGCCAGAAAAACGCGGCATTCATGATGCAAAAAAAGTACAAAAACTGTCCCAAGAGGCGATGCGCATTCTGCTCAGCGGAGGTGATGCGCCGCGTATGGTAACGCTGGCCCCTGAGGAGGTTTCGGCGGAGAATATTAAGCAGCTTACTGATCATCATATTCTGGTTTGCGCCGGGCACACAAATGCCAGCTTTGACGCTATGGCGCACGCCTTTTCTCAAGGGGTTACCGGCGTTACGCATTTGTTTAATGCCATGTCGCCGCTGCACGCGCGCCAGCCTGGCGCTATCGCCGCAGCGCTGGAATCATCCGCCTGGTGCGGTATTATCGTTGATGGAAAACACGTACATCCGGCCATGCTGCGTATGGCTTTGCGCGCCAAAACAGATCGCCGCTTCATGCTCGTAACTGATGCGATGCCAGCTGTCGGCACCGATGTGGACCACTTCATGTTAGCGGGCCAGCGCATTGATATCAAAGATGGCACCTGCCTGGCCGCCGATGGCACGCTAGCCGGCGCAAATTTGACAATGATAGATGCCGTGCGAAATGCAACCTCCATGCTTGGTATTACGCTCGATGAGGCCGTTGCCATGGCCAGTGCAAATCCGGCCGAGTTTCTGGGCATGTCCGGCCAACGCGGCACGATTGCAACAGGAATGCGGGCTGACCTTATCCATGTGTCCGACGATCTGGAGGTGGCCGCGACATGGATCGGCGGTGACAAGGCGTCCGCCATATGACGCATCAGCGCATCCAGTCGGTTGATGCGCTGCGCGGATTTGATATGTTTTGGATCGTCGGCGGCGATTTTATAGTGCATTCCTTGGCCGCTGCAACCAGCTTGCCTGTGCTCGGCCAGATTTCGGCGCAGCTGCGCCATACGGCATGGGCCGGTGTGACCGCTTACGATCTGGTATTGCCCTTGTTTATGTTTCTCGCCGGCGTATCGCTGAGCCTTGTGCTCGAGCGTGTGTCCCAAGAGCAGCGTAGCAAGGTCATCGCCGATACTGCAAAAAGAGCAGTTTGGCTGCTTATCTTAGGCGTGTTCTATAATTGGGGCTGGGAGATATCTTTCAGCACGCTGCGCGTTGCCAGTGTGCTTGGTTTGATTGGCGTTACAGGCTTTTTTACGGCCTGCATAATGGTCTTTTTCGCCTCCACGCGGGCCTGCATCGCGATCGTGGTACTTATCATCGGCCTCAGCACGCTAGCCCAGTTGAGCTTGGGCGATCTGAGCGCGGCTGGCTCCCTAAACGCGTGGCTTGACCAACGCGTGCTGCCGGGCCGGCTTTATGGCGGCAGTTATGATCCTGAAGGCGTTTTCAGCGCGTTCTCGGCCACATCCATCACGCTCAGCGGCGCGATAGCCGGGCAGCACTTAATGAGGGCGCATATCCGCAAGCGGGTCTGCACCACATGGCCGCTGTTTACCAGCGCCGCAGCGTGCCTTGTCGTTGGCGCGCTTGTCTGGCCTTATTATCCGCCGATCAAACAGCTCTGCACAGGCACGTTTGACATCATCTCGATTGGCGCTTGCTTATGCCTACTCGGTATTTTTATCATCGTGTTTGACCGGTTTCGTATCCGCGCTGCCGCCACATTTTGGACGGTTATTGGATCCAACGCCCTGCTGGCTTACCTAGGGGCGCGTTATGCGCTTTATCCGGTCTATAAAATTGCCGCCGATAGCAATTGGCCGGCCCTCGCCAGCGCAGTGCTCGTGGCTGGCCTGATGGCATCCGCATGGCTCGGGCTGTTTTACCTCTACAGGCAGCAGATTTTCCTGCGCTTATGAGCGTATAGCACTGCAAAAATCGCGCTGACGTCCAGCCAAATCAGAAGGGGTTCATGCGACTTAATGGTATTATATAGATGTCATTCCATTCCAGAAAACTGAACTCTTAGTTTGAAAAGTGTGGCATCGAGGCACCGATATCAGAGAAGTCTGTGGTTAATTGATATTATATTGGTAATATCATAATTCCATTGGTAAGGTTGCGCCAATAGACGGTGCTTGTGCCGTTTGACATTCTGCTTTTTGGGGAGGCTCATATGACATATCCATCATTACAACGCAGCAAACTGCTCGCCGGCGCAGCGCTTATTCCGGTCCTGCTCGCGGCAGTTTCTATGCCTGTTCGTGCACAAACCGATGTACCGCTGGAGGACAAAGAAGAGATCTTAATCACCGGCACACGCATTCAGCGCGCCGAACTAGATTCACCGACCCCGGTGGTGGCTATTGATGCAGCACAAATCGCTATCGACCAGTCGGTCACCGTTGAGGACATTTTTCAGCGTCTGCCGCAGGCTGGCGGCGGCGCCAATGCGACCGGCACGGCCGTTGGAGACTCGCTTGGATCTTCGACGATTGATTTGCGCGGCCTGGGTCAAAACCGAACCTTAGTGCTGGTTAATGGCACGCGCGCTGTGCCGTTTAGTTTCCGCAATGCCGTGGACACCAACAGCCTGCCCACTGGGCTCATCAAAAGGGTTGACGTGTTAACCGGCGGCGCGGCGGCCATTTATGGCGCCGATGCTGTGTCTGGGGTTGTCAATTTCGTCCTTGATGATGAATTTGACGGCTTGGAAATCGGCGCGACCGTTGGCATTCCCGATGGCGGCGGTGAGACCATCGATGCAGAACTCATCGCCGGCTCCAGTTTTAACGATGATCGCGGACATATTGTTGGCTATTTGAGCTACACTGAGCGCTTTGAGCTGCTGGCTGGAGAGCGCGATTTCACTGCGCAAACCGTTACGTCCATCCCGTCCTCGGGCGGCAACTTTACTGATGTCGCATCGGGAAATTTCTTTGCCTTTGACGATCAGGGCAATTTTAGCACAGAGCGGCAAACCACCGACGTAACGCCCGACCGTTTCTTAATCCAACCGCTCACCCGGCTGCACGCAAGCCTGCTGTTCAAATATGAGCTGGTCGAGGAGCATTTGGAATTCTATGGGCGCGCATTTTTTACCAACGTTGAGGTCACTGGCGCAGGCTCAACGGGACAAACCCCTATCAGCGTCAACGAAGAGGTTCTCATTTCCGAGGGCAATTCATTTTTAACGCCGCAAATTGCCGACCAACTGACATTTGTCGACGGCGTTGCAACAGTCAATGTAGAGCGCAACCTGGGGCTCGGGTTGCAACGCACCGAGACCAGCCGCGACACGCTGCAATTCGTTGGCGGGCTGCGCGGCGCTATTACGCCAAACATTTCCTATGATGGCTACATTCAATATGGGCGGACCGAAGAGAACGCGATCGTCTTTAACAATGCGCTGCGCAATGATAGCAGCGGCAATAGCCGCTTTGCAGCAATCGCTGATACGGTGGATATTTTTGGGCCGGATGCTGATTTCAGCAGCTTTTCTTCGCAGATTGTTCACTCTGATAGAGAGCGCGACCAACTCGTGGGCTCACTGGTGGTTTCCGGGGATTCTACCGATTTTTTTGAGTTGCCCGCAGGGCCGGTGGGGTTTGCAATTGGCTATGAGTATCGGGAAGAAAATGGCCGTCAGACGCCTGGCGTCGCGCTTGCCAATGATCTTGCTTTTGGACTGGGCGGGGTCAGTTCGCTGGATGCGGGCTTTGATACCAATGAAGTATTTGGCGAACTGTTGGTACCTTTGTTGGCGGATTTACCATTTGTTCAAAGCCTAACATTCGAAGGTGCCTATCGCTGGTTTGACTTCTCCACCACTGGCTCTGGCGATGCCGACAAGTTTGGCGGCACTTGGGTGGTAAACGACCAAATTCGTTTCCGCGGGCAGCGCCAGACAACGCTGCGTTCACCAAATCTAGGTGAGTTTGCTGGACCGGAAGTTCAGCTGTCATTAGCGCTTTTTGATGAAACTAGCGCAAGCTTTGTGCCGCGTTTGGGTGGGCGTTATGACGGCGACCCGTGCTTAGACGGCCGCGGCGATGCGGCGCAGTGTGACCGTTTCGGCGCAGCCGCACCGGGTACGCCGTTTGACACCAGCCAAGCCATTTATTCCTTTGGTGGCAACCCGGACATTAACCCGGAGAGTGGCCGCACGATCACCGTCGGCACCGTCATCACACCGACGATTTACCCCGGTGCAAGTCTGGTCCTCGATTATGTCAATATCGAAATCACCGACGCAGTAAGCCAAATTCAGCCTATTGCCGCGTTGACCGATTGCTACATTGACAATCCCGTTGCGGACAATCCGCTATGCGGCGCAGTGCTTCGAGATCCCGATACAGGTCTCATCAGTCAGGCTTTGGTCAATGACTTTAATCTGGCCAGTCTCAAACAAGAAAGCATCGATATTCAGCTGGTCTTACCGCTCGATATACTGGGCGGGTATTTTGAAAATTTTACCATTGATTATGCTTCCACAGTCGTCGTCAGCCAAAGTCGGCAAGCCAATGCAACGGTCGAAGCAACCGATTGTAAAGGCACCTTCGGCGGCACCTGTAGTGGCGACTTTGCCAGTTTTCTGCAGCCTGATTACAAGCATCGGATGAACATCAATTGGGCTGACGGCGATTTCGCTGGTCAATTTTCTTGGCGGCGTATTGGCGCAGTTCGAAATGCCGGCGACCCCACCGATACCATAAGCGCGCAAAACTATATCGACTTGTCTGGGTCTTATGATCTGAACGAGAATTTCCAATTCCGCCTTGGCCTTGTCAATGTTTTTGACAAGCTACCGCCACTTCCAAATGCCGGCGGAAATTTCTTCGGAACAGTGAGTGAATACGATCCCGTTGGACGGACTTTGCGGCTGTCTGCACGCGCCCGTTTCTAGGGCCGGTAAATCGCGTTATAGACGGGTGACGGCCGGGCAATCGCCGGGCCGTCATTGTGCATGAGCGAGCTTTGGGTGAATTCACAACTTAGCCTGGCCGACTGGACGGTGGTTGGCGCCTATATAGCTGCCGTTGTCGGCGGCGGCATCCTGTTATCTCGGCGTCAGTCTTCTAGCCTGGGCGATTATTTTCGCGGCGGCAATCAAATGGCGCCGTGGCTAGTCATGTTTTCCGTGATCGCGACCACCCAATCGGCTGCCACGTTTCTCGGCGGTCCCGACTATGGTTATCGTGGCGATTATTCTTATGTCGGGTCATTCTTAGGGTCGGCTATGGCGGCCGTGTTCGTGGCAAAATACTTGATCGCACGGTTTTACGCATTGGGTGTCACGACAGTGTATGAATTGCTGGAAATGCGCTTTGGCCATCAGGCCAAGCAGGCCGCCGCTGGGATGTATCTCGTTGGGCGCATTTTTGCGAATGGCGCACGGCTTTATATGGCAGCGATTGCGGTTTCGATGATGGTATTTTTTAACATTGAACCGGCCAGTGTCACCGCAGCGATCATTTTGATATGCCTGTTTTCCGTCGGCATTACTTTGGTGGGCGGCATAAAGTCGGTGATTTGGAGCGATTTCGGCCAGTTCATCGTCTATTTTGTGGCAGCGCTGGCTGCGCTGGTCAGCTTGTACATCCAGATTGACCTATCGCCCATTGAACTAATCGGCGCTTTGCGCGATGCACCAGACGGGCAAAATAAACTCATCCTGTACGATTTTCGCTTTAATGTCTCGAATGCGTTTTCGTTTTGGGCCATCATCACCGGCGTGTGTTTACTAAGCATCGGTAATTTTGGCCTCGATCAAGATACCACGCAGCGGCTCTTAACCTGCCGTAACGCCCAATCGGCTGGGCGCGCCCTCATTCTATCCTCCTTTTTCGCTATTCCCATCGTTTTCGTATTCGTTACTATTGGGCAACTTCTGCATATTTTCTATGATCGACCCAACGTGTTCGCTGGCGGTAATGCCGAGCGCGAATTTTCCGGCGAAACCATCACCGTCTTTATGTCTTATATTCTTACGCAGATGCCCAGTGGCGTGCGCGGGCTTGCCACGGCTGGGGTTGTCGCTGCGGCAATTTCCACCATGACATCTGGCTTGAATGCAATGTCGTCCGTGATGATTAGCGATTTTTATCGGCCGTGGCGTCGCCAACAACACAAGGTTTCCGACGAGGCCTATTATGTGCGCGCCGGGCAATGGGCGATGCTCATATTCGCAATGGCTTTAGGCGGCATGGGCGTTCTGTGTTTTTATTGGCAACGCTACACCGATATGCCGCTGCTGGAATTTGCACTGTCGGTTATGTCTTTCGCCTACGCTGGGCTTATTGGCGTTTTTTTCACAGCGCTGTTTACCAAGCGCGGCTCAACGCAAACGGTTATCGCCGCTTTGCTTGCCGGTTTTTTTGCGATCTTAGTTCAGCAGAGCTATATCGTAGATCTTCTGCGTCTGCCGACTGCTATGAGGTCGGTGGCTTTCCCTTGGCAGCTTATCGTTGGCACGGCTGTCGCGGCATGCGTGTGCCTGATGGGCAAAAAACAGGAGCGTGTGTGACCTATTTGCTGGGCATTGATGCCGGCGGCACCAAGAGCCGCGCCAGAGTTGTAGATGCGGCAGGCAACGTTTTAGGTGAAGCGCGCGGTGGTCCAGGAAATGCCCGCGTTGGCCTGCAGGCGCTGATGGGGTCCTTAATGCATGTCGCAAGCAAAGCATTTGCCAATGCTGGCCTTGAAGAGCAAGCATTTGACGAAACATTTGCCGGGATCGGCATCGCGGGTATCTCCCGACCGGGAATGCAACAGTCAATAAGCGCGCAAAGTTTTCCTTTCGCCAGAGTGAGCATCGATACTGACGCCGCAATTGCCAATCTTGGTGCGCATGGGGGTAGAGACGGTGCGGTGTTAATTCTAGGCACCGGCAGCGTCGGTTATATCCGCACAGGCAATGTCATCCAGACAATTGGCGGCTACGGCTTTCCGATTTCAGACGAGGGGAGCGGCGCAGCGCTTGGGCTCAGCGCTATGCGCCATGCACTGCGTGCGCTTGATGGTCGAACCCTGCCAACGCCGCTGAGCGCCGCCGTCACCGAACAATTTAACCATAAGGCGGAACAAGCGGTTGCTTGGATGGATAACGCGACGCCTGGCGACTACGCGCGCATGGCTCCCATGGTGCTCGATTATGCTGAAAAGGGAGACGAAATCGCGCACAATATTGTTGAAGATGCCGTACGCCATATTGAACGCTTTATTGAAACCATCTTTGACAAGGGCGCCGACCGGTGTGCTCTAGCTGGTGGTCTTGCCCAGCGTCTACAGCCCTGGCTAAGAGCGCGTACCGCAGCGCGCCTGACCCCTGTCTTGGGCGACCCGCTTGATGGCGCACTCATTTTAGCGGGCAGTGGCGATGGTTCGGCAGGCTAGCGTGTTTCGGTTTTTCTGGAGACGTGCGTGGTCGGTGTATTTTAGCAGTTTGAGGGCATAGTCATGCAAAGCGATCTCAGGCAGGCAGCAAAACGCATTGTCGGGCGCCGTAATGTGCTTTCGTCAGAGCGCGCCACTAGCCGCTTCCGCACTGGATACCGCACCGGCAAAAACCCGGCAAAACTTGTCCTGCTGCCTGGCACCCTACGCGAATTATGGGACGTGCTTAATCTCTGTGTTGAGCATGATTTGGCGATTATTATGCAAGCGGCCAACACCAGCCTAACCGGCGGTTCAACTCCAAATGGCAATTATGATCGTGCTGTCGTCATTATTAACACGCGGCGCATCGACAAACTGCATTACCTTCCGAAGCAACGCCAAGTTATCGCACAGGCGGGCGCAACACTGTTTGCGCTGGAAGAGCTTCTGAAACCGATCGGACGTGAGCCGCACTCGGTTATCGGCTCATCGTGCATTGGCGCATCCGTTGTCGGCGGCGTGTGTAACAACTCCGGCGGCGCCTTGGTAAATCGCGGCCCTGCCTACACGGACTATGCGGTGTTTGCCCGCATCAATAGCGACCGTAGTATCGAGCTGGTCAATGCGCTCGGTGTGGAACTTGGGGATACGCCAGAAGAAATGTTAACAGCGCTTGATACATCGCGCTTAGAGGGCGCTAATGTCATATGTAATAGCGCTGATGCGTCTGATAAGGCCTATAAATCCTGGGTCCGTGATACGGCTGCTACGTCTGCTGCAAGATTCAATGCCGACCCTAGACGATTGTCCGGCGCAAGCGGCTGCGCTGGCAAGATTGTCGTCTTCGCTGTGCGATTAGATACCTTTGAAAAGCCTCGTCGCGAGACAACATTTTTTATTAAAGCCAGCGATCCAGACGCGCTCACGACACTGCGCCGCACATTCTTGGAAAGTAATCTGCCTTTGCCGGTTTCGGCAGAATATTTGCACGCTGATTTGCTTCGCGTATCGAGTATTTATGGCCGCGATACCATCTACCTCATAAAGTGGCTCGGAACGAAATGCTTGCCATCTTTTTTTGCGTTAAAGGGCAGTTTCGATAGTTGGGTTGAACGTTTTTCCATCTTGCCCCAGCAGCTATCTGACTATCTTTTGCAATTGCTATCGAAAGTCCTGCCACAGCCGATCCCAAAACGCTTTAGGGCTTTTGCCCCAACCCATCCACATATCCTGCTCTTAAAAGTCGCTGATGATGCCATCGATGGGACTAAGGGTCTGCTTAAGGAGTTATCCGTGGATGTAGATATCCGTTCGACGGAATGCAGCGCTGATGAAGCGCAACAGGTCTTTTTGCTGCGCTTTGCAGCTGCGGGGGCGGCGCTGCGGCAATTAAGCGTCCATCCCAATCTGTTTGAAGACGTCATTGCACTCGACGTTGCATTGCCGCGATGCGCAACCACGTGGTTTGAAAACCCCGCGGATAATCCAGTTTTTGAACATCTTGTGCCGCTTTTGTACGGCCATTTTTTCTGCCATGTGTTCCATCAGGACTATTTGGTGAAGAAGGGACAAGATGTAGCTTTAATCAAACAGGCACTTCTTTCAGATTTAGACCGGCGTGGTGCTAAGTATCCAGCGGAGCATAATGTCGGTCACCACTATGAGGCGGACGCGGCGCTTCAGTCCTTTTATCGTGGTTTAGATCCCACCAATACTCTGAACCCTGGAATTGGCAAAATGTCTAAACGGCGAAGCTATGAATAACGTACAGGTTGGGTAGGGCTTGTAGGGAAACTCTGGCTTGAGCCAGCGGGCATTGTCAAAGCAAACGGCGGTTGAAGCGATTTGCTGCTCAGTTCAGCGTTTTCTGATGAAGAAGAAACCCTTTCGCTACTTCAAAACATCGCCTGAAGTCATCCAGCTTGCGGTGATGATGTAGGTGCGGTTTCCGCTCTCGCTAAGGAATGTCGAGGACCTTCTGCGTGAATGCGGCATCGATATCTGCCATGAGAGCGTCAGGCTCTGGGTTGATCGGTTTGGAACCCTGTTCGCGGGCCAGATCAGAAAGAAACGTGTTCAATCTTTGCGGCAGCGCACACAGTGGCGATGGCACCTCGATGAGGTGTTCGTAAAGATCAATGGCGAAACTCATACCT
>CAKZYD010000007.1 GCA_937884085.1 uncultured Sphingomonadales bacterium
TTGTATTCAAGCCTAAAGGCAACATGCATAATTTTTGAAGGAAAAAGAAGAAAAGGTTGGGCAGTCCGCCGATCAGCAGGGAAAATTCAAAGCAGGCAGCTTTAATTGTTACAACTATCCATCCCTGAACCAGCTTGGCCAACAAGCCCCGTTCGGCCAAATTGCCGCCGCGCTCATGGGCTCTACACGTATCTGCTTTTATGGTGACCAGCTTTTTTGGAAGCAGCCCAACTCACGGCAACGCACAGCGTTCCACCAGGACGCGACTTACTTCCATCATGAAGGCGATCAATGCTGCACGTTTTGGATGCCGATGGAAAAAGTAGACCAAGAAAACGGTATGATGGGCTACGCAAGAGGCTCTCATCTGGGCGACCTTTACAAACCCAACCTCTTTGTAAGCCAGGCATCTTTTCCAGGATCACAGGGCAAGGCTCTGCCGGACGTTGAAGGGCATGAAGAGGATTTTGACGTGGTGTATTACCCCGCAGAGCCTGGCGATATTATCGTTCACCATGTGAAAACCTGGCATGGATCAACGGGCAATACGAGCCCAACGCGGCAACGCCGCGCAATGACACTGCGCTACCTGGGAGACGATATCCGCTATCTTGAGCGCCAAGGAACACCCCCAGACTCGCCCAAAAGCGCCCAGTTGCATGACGGCGATCCCATTGAATGTGCAGAATTTCCATTGATTTGGACGCGCGAGCAGGGTTTCCTTGCATAGGCTCAAGCGATCCGGCACTTTCCATCGGAAACTGGTCTGAGCGGCCCGGGCCGCAAGTCATTAAAGGCTTATGTGAAACAGCAGGAAGCAGTCCCTCGGCGACGCGGTCGTCCTCAAAACCACGAGGCGGCGGTCTCTCGCGAGCAAATCTTGAACGCTGCCATCAACGCATTTGCCGCGTCGGGCTTTGAGGCCATGTCCATTCGTGCCCTCACCAGAGAGCTGAATGTAAGCCACGGCCTTATTCATCATTATTTTGGCTCCAAACGCGCGCTTTGGGAGGCCTGCGTCGATGTTTATTTTCGCGCTTTGAGAGACAAGATGATTGGCCTGGCGCCGGCCGCGGAAACATCCGCATCGCCGCCAGAAGCCGCGCGGGAGTTTATCCGAGTGTCAGTCAGACTTTCAGCTCGATACCCCGGCTGCGTGCGCATCCTTTTAGATGAAGGCGCCCAGGGCGGCGAGCGGCTTAACTACCTATTGTCAAAATATCTTGATCCGATAGGCAAAGCGTGGGTCCAGGCTATCGAAGGCCTTGGCGACAGGTCCGGCATTGAGGCCCCAGATAGCCGCACACTCTTTTTCCTCATTACATTTGGAGGGTCCATACCCTTCTGCGCGCCAGCCCTGGCCGCATACTTTGACGGCGAACCCTTGCAATCAGAAGAGGCCGTTGAAAGCCATGCGGATATGGTAGCCAATTTGCTGGTTGACGGCATCCGGTCGCGGCCTAAAGCGCATTAGAACCGCACTGGTGAAAGACGCCTTCGGTCACAGGCTATACGACCTGAGAAACACACTGACTGGTCCAGACTTTCAAGCCCACTTCAGGAGACAAAGCCTTTGCCGAAGGCTTTATAAAACACTTTCGCCACAGCCTTTTGCGAGCGCACCCGGTTGACCCAGAAGAACAGGCGAATGAGCGGCCCCGGCATGATGATGGTCTTGCCTTTCATGAGGCCGTCATACGCCTCTCGCGCCACCCTCTCGGGCGCGTGCGCCATCTTGCTGGCCTTGGCGATATTCTCATCCTGCTCGGCCTCGCTGAGGGCGGTGGGTGAGTTGCCGATGGAGTATTTTAGGAAGTTGGTATTGGTTAAGAAGGGCTCGACCACGCAGACTTCCACGCCGTAAGGCGCCAATTCAACAGCGAGGGCCACGGTGAAGGAATTCACAAAGGCTTTTGTCGCGCCATAGACGGCGGAAATCGGGACCGGCGACACGCCGAGCGTTGAGCCGATGTTCAGGATTTTGCCATGGCCGCGGGCTTTCATTTTGCGTCCAAACAGCTGGCTGAGCTCTGCCACGGCGACGACGTTGAGCTGCATCATGTTGCTGACTTTGCCGTCTGCCTGTTCAACACATTCGCCCCACAGCGCAAAGCCTGCATTGTTGACCAGCACATCAATCTCCAGGCCCTTCTCCTCACAGGTCTCCACGACATGCGCACCAGCGCCTGGCTGCGATAAGTCCGCTTGAAACAGATGGACCTGCTCTGGCGGCAGCGACTGCGCCAGCTCTGCCTGCAGCGCATCCAGCTCCTCTTGGACGAGGCTGAACACAACAATCCGGTAGCCGTCCTTGGCAAAAAGCCGGACAAGCTCCCGCCCAATGCCATTGCCGCCTCCGGTGATCAGCGCTGTTTTCATATCTATGCCTTCCAAATCATCCCGCACTCTGGTGAAGCACCGCCTGCCACGATATTGCTATGATTAAATGTGACAGTGTTGACGCGGCTAGGCCTTTACGTCTTTGTTCGCAATCATATCGCCGGGGGGGATAAGATGGCAGGTGGCAAAGCCGCATCAATACGAAAGCGCTTAAAGGCAGGCGCCGCCTTTGTTGGCACGCTCGTCTCGGCGGCGGTAAGCCATCAAGCGCATAGCGCTGAAAAGCTGCCTTTCTGCCAAATGTCCTTTAACTTGGGAGGTGTGAACGCAACGGCAAAGCTCACACGGGCTGGCTCAAACAAACCAGTGCAAACAGATGTGACCTTAAAGCCGGCCTTGGCCAGCCAGGCCTTCGCGAGCGAAGACTTTAGAAGCATGTCGTACGTGCCGAATTTAGAGTGGCAGTTCGCGTATATGCCCGATGCCGGCGTAACGCTCATAGAAAGCCAATTCACCATGGCCGGCCAGGCGAGAGCAAAGCTGCCACGGCCAACGGGATGCACAACCTTTGCCGGGCCAGACCGCGTGGACGGGCCAGCGCAAATGATGGGCATAGACAATCCCGCACGGCGCCGCGCCATGTGCTCCTCTAAGTTCCTCACCACACAGTTGGAGACGGTCAAGGCGGCGCAAGACGTGAAGCTGGTTGTTCATGACGGTTTTGAAAAAACGCTGCTGACCTTCACCTTCGACACGTCTTTTCAAAGCGCTGTCCCGCGGGCGGTGGAAGACGTCTCAGCCAAATTGAAAGCCCAAGCGAACGCAAAGCGATGTAGGCCGAGTGCCGTTGCACTCGGTGCACCAACCGGATGCTTTCTGACGACGGCAACCTGCGAGAGTGTTGGCCTTAACGACGATTGTTGGGAACTCGCGCAGCTGCGCCGCTTTCGGGATACATGGCTGAAAGACCAACCCGGCGGGCAGCGCGATATTGCGCTCTATTACGAAGCCGCGCCCCAGATTTGCGCGCAGCTGGACCAAGAGAGCGACAGCAACAAAAAACTCCTTGCCCTCTATTGGACGCGCATCCTCCCGTGCGCGCTGGCCATTCGGCTTGGCTTTAATGAAACAGCGCGGCGCTGGTACACGGATATGATGGCGGACTTTGGCGTGAAAAGAGCGATGGGCAAGACGCTATGAAACATACGACAATCCTTGCCTTGAGCCTAAGCGCCGTCATGCTCTGCCTCGCCGCAAGCCCGTCTGTGGCACAAACGCGCTGCAAAAAAACCAAAGCCGTGTTCGACAGCTCTGGGCGATATGCAGTCAACCAACAAGCAGCGATGAAGAAGGACGGCCTGCAACGCATGATGCGGGTCTATATCCCCGAGCAGCAGGAATATCTCGCTGACGTCAGCATGCGCGAGCACTATAGAATCAGGACATCTTTCATTGAAAAACAAACCCGCCTCTGGATCCGCCCAAAAAATATAGCCAACCAAGAAAATCAAGAGGTTGGACCGTATCAAATATCTAAGCCCACCTACGCGTTCATGTTCATGATGACGCTCAAACGCCATAAGGAGGAAGAGCTGCCAACCTGGGCAAAACGGGTGGTCGATAAGCCGCTTACGCGCTGTGAGTTCTATAAGAATGGAGAGGTCAAAATCTATTCCGGCCCTGCCCGCTCCAACCAAGTGTGCAGCCTGCCCGTCAATGAGAAGACGAAACCGAAGCTCGCTGGGCTGAAGTTCTTTGAAGTGCGTGCCATGGACCTGAACAACAAAGAGATCTATCGCGGCCAATACACAATTCACTATCCGCAGAAGGTGAAAGACGCGATTGTCCAAACGAGCCAGGCCATGGACGATTGGATTGTCAAAGAGGTGTGTGTGCCGCTTGGGAAGTAAGCCGCTTACTCACCGACTGGCTTCAGCACCATTTTCCGGAATTTGATAACCCCTGCGGCATGTTGCAGCGCGATGTGGCCTTGGGTGAAGAGACCGCTGCGCAGCCGCGCGGTGACCTCGCCATTCAGCACGACAGTAATGTCCCGGCCAATGGCGGTAATCTCAAATGTATTCCAGCGCCCGCCCGCCTTGGGCGCGCCGGAGGAAGAGGATGTGCCCACCTCAACATGGCGCACGATCGCGCCGGTGCTATAGCTCGGGTCAGGGCGCTGGTCGAAGATATTGACCTCATAGCAATTGGTATCGGTGATG
>CAKZYD010000008.1 GCA_937884085.1 uncultured Sphingomonadales bacterium
CAGTTGCGATGCTACGGCATCGCGCCGCTCCTAACTCCTTGCCAGGCTTTATTTTTCGCTGCGTCACGGGCATCTCCATTTATGAGTTTACGGCCTAGACAAGGCGGCTTTGTTTCACAGCAGCAGCTATGAAGCTGTCGAACAGCGGGTGCGGGTCAAACGGTTTGGATTTGAGTTCCGGGTGAAATTGCACGCCGATGAACCAAGGATGGTCAGGATACTCGACGATTTCCGGCAAGCGCCCATCCGGCGATAGACCGGAAAAGAGCATCCCTTTCTCTTCAAGCGCGTCGCGATAAGCTACATTGACCTCATAGCGATGGCGGTGACGCTCTGAGAGCGTATCAGCACCATAAATCGCGGCGACACGGCTGCCTGCCACCAATGTGGCCGGATAAGCGCCGAGCCGCATGGTCCCGCCAAGGTCATCGTCATCTGACCGTGTTTGTAAGCCGATGTCGCTTTCCCATTCGGTCATCAAGCCGACAATATGGTCTCCCTCCTGCCGAAATTCGGATGATGTTGCGCCCTCAAGGCCAAGCAGATTGCGCGCGGCTTCGATAACGGCCATCTGCATGCCAAAACAAATGCCGAAGTAAGGAAGCCCTTTCTCCCGGGCAAAGCGGGCAGCGGTAATCATGCCTTCAGAGCCGCGTGCTCCAAAGGCGCCTGGAACCAGAACCGCATCCACGTTCTCCAGGGCGGTAGTCACGTCCTCTTTTTCTAAGACCTCGGCCTCAATCCAATCGACCTTGACCTTCACCCGATTGGCAATGCCGCCATGGGTTAGCGCTTCCGCGAGCGATTTATAAGCGTCGCGCAGACCGGTATATTTGCCAACCACGGCCACTGTGACTTCGCCTTCCGGCTTTTCAATGCGCTCAACGATTTCCGTCCACCGGCTGAGGTCCGGCGCCGGCGCGCCGGTAATATCAAAGGCCCTTAACACCTCCGCATCCAGCCCTTCGCGGTGATACTGCATCGGCACCGCATAGATCGACGAGGCATCCAGCGCTGGAATGACTGCCGATTTTTCAACGTTACAGAAAAGGCCGATTTTCGCACGTTCGCTGTCTGGAAGCGGATGTTCGCAGCGGCACACCAGTACATCGGGCTGAATGCCAATACCGCGCAGCTCTTTCACACTGTGTTGCGTAGGCTTGGTCTTTAGCTCCCCAGCTGCCGCTAGGAAGGGCACCAAAGTCAGATGCACGTAAACTGCGTTCCCCCGGCCGACTTGGTTGCCGAGCTGGCGAATGGCCTCCATGAAGGGTAAGCTCTCAATATCGCCCGCCGTGCCCCCGACTTCGCACAGGACGAAATCGACATCATCCGTGTCTGCAAGCGCAAAGGCTTTGATGGCATCGGTAACGTGAGGGATCACTTGAACGGTTCCGCCCAAATAGTCCCCGCGCCGCTCTTTGGTAAGGATGTCAGAGTAAATCCGCCCGGAGGTCACATTATCGCTCTGCCGACAAGGCACGCCCGTGTAGCGCTCATAGTGCCCCAGGTCCAAGTCCGTCTCCGCACCATCATCAGTTACGAACACTTCCCCATGCTGATAAGGGCTCATCGTCCCCGGGTCGACGTTCAGATAGGGGTCCAGCTTGCGCAGCCGAACGCTATACCCGCGCGCCTGCAAAAGCGCACCAAGAGACGCGGACAAAAGACCCTTGCCAAGAGAGGAGACCACGCCGCCAGTGATGAAAATGAACCGCGCCATGGGCGTTCTCTATAGACGCTTTTGAGGCTGGGGGAATAGCGCTTTTTCGGTTCTCCACCGAAAACCTTTTGTTTTTTGGTTTTGATGAGCGCTGGGCATTCGGCAGCGGCCTGGTGGGTAGCCTGCGGGCAAGTTGCTTTTAAGGCCTCAACGTGTGTCACAGCGTCGTCGTGTACCTGAGGCCTTGCCGTTACTCAAACGTGCAAAAAGAGCCCAAAGCGGACATAGGAAGGCTCTGTAAAAGATTGCAATTTAGACTATGGGTAGGTGCTGAGAATTGCCTCTAAAAACTGCTTTTGCATAACTGGAAATTGCTGACTTGAATAGCGCTCTCGCAGGGCGTCTTCGTCCAGCAAAATGTGATCCAAGAACATCATCATCAGGTCACCAGTCGGGCCCACAAAGGCCTTCTCTTTTTCTAAAAAAGTGCGCAAAGTCTGAGCATCAACAACTTGGTCATATGCTGCAATGTTCTGATGGAATTGCTCGAATTTTCTGTGAACGGCCTCTAACAAACCATCGTAAAAAAAGTAGGCATTAAGATCGTCGGACTGTAGCCCATAGCAATGCAAATAGTTTTTTGGCTTCCAACGTTCATTTGGGCGCCCACACTTAAAATATGATTTGTTCTCCAATGCACGGAAACGCTCAGATAGTTCTGAGTTGCAGACGGCGATCAAGGGCTGAAAATAAGCGATGCCCGGTTTGAAAGCTAAATCTACAATGAAAGTGAACTGAAAATCGTCTGGTGTGCCATAGGTATAGTGGTCACGACGGGCAGAGTGGATTTCACTTCCTTGGATCCTCTCATTCAGTAAGGAGCGCACCTTTTCGCGTGCTTTATTTGCCTTCACTGCAAACATGATATCATTTTCGCACCTGCAACAAATGTCCGCAATGTCCCAGACTTTGCCGTTTGGCTAAACCGCCTGTCGCCCACCTGATCCGCAGATCTAGCTTAAAGACAATTTGACGACAGACAGTCGGAATACCAAGGAGGTCAGGAAGTGAACCGTTACCTTTCGGCGCATCTCTTAAGATAGTCAACTGCCCATCTGGCTCCGGCACAGGCGGCACGGCTAGGGCGTCAGGGTCGATGGTGTCTAAGGCGTCTTCAACACGCAGCGCGGGGCCAGTTTCAGGAACACTGCCTGGTTCAGCGCGTTCGTCTGTGGGCTCGGGAATGGCTGGTCCTGTTGGCACAGCTGGCGCTTCGATTGCCAGCGGGTCATCTTCGAGGGTGAAATCTTCCATAAGCGAATCGCTTCGGTCGACGCCGCTGCGGATGGCGAGCAGGATGCACATGCCTAGGAACAGGACGGCGAGAATGGTCGTTGTTTTGGTGAGGAAATTGCCAGCGCCGCGGGCCGACATCATGCCACCGGGGCCACCGCCGATGCCAAGTGCGCCCCCTTCGGAGCGTTGCATCAGAATAGTGCCCACGAGCGCTAAGGCAATAAGGCCTTGGACGACCAGAAGTATTTGATCCATTAGACTCTCATGTAAAAACGTTCGGGGCGGTCAATAAGACCCCATTCCGGGAAAATCAATCTCTAGTGTGGTGGAACGGAACTAGCGATAAGCATCAATAATGCCGTCGAAGTCTACGGCTTTCAAAGACGCCCCACCAATCAAGGCCCCATCTACATCAGCGGCATGCATTAACTCGCTGGCATTCGCTGGTTTGACCGACCCACCGTATAAGATGCGCATATTTGCACCATTTGTAAGGGTCTTGCTTAACAATGCCCGAATCGAACCGTGCACCTCTTCCACGTCAGCGACACTTGGCGTGCGCCCAGTACC
>CAKZYD010000009.1 GCA_937884085.1 uncultured Sphingomonadales bacterium
CAAAAACCGCTAGTCTTGAACGTAGAGGCCTTCAATGCTGTCCGCATTGCTGGAGAGAGACCCTGGCGCCAATCCACAATGCTGCTCCAGCGCCACACGGGTTTCTTGCGACGTCAGAAGCGCTGCACGAACATTTTTGCGCGGCATGTCTGACAAAACACAAAGCGCGGCTTCCAGCTCGTCTTGGCGACCGGCGTTAATCCGCTCAATCATATAGGGCGCTGACAGCATTTCATTCTTTTGAAAGGCGCGCGCTCGCGACACCAGCACATTGAACGGCAGTTGACGATCGATTTCTTGCGGCTCGTGCTTGCGGCGCGCCGCCGAGCCGCGTGCCGATTGTAACGCCCGACCAATACGATCATCGCCTGGAAATTTGGTGGTGACGGCAGCATAGGTGGCCGCATCTAAGTCCACCTTGTCATTGCGAACAATGCTGAGAGCAACCTTATCATTGCCATGCTCAATCAGCGCCAAAGCCATGGTATCTGTTAAGTCTGTCCGCTTGGCGACTGCAGATTGCGCAGGCGCTGACAAATCAGACACGATATTGAGCAAAAACTCTTCTGTGACGACTGGCGAAGACTGCAAAAATGGTTCCGCGACATCTGGATCGCCGGATGTTGCAATGGCCTGCGCGATATCGCCCGGTAAATCCGGCGCTAGGCGCACTTCAAAGGCGAGGACTTGATGCGCCTCGGTGCTATCGCTATTGAGCAATTCCAGAGCATCCCCCTTGCTCGCGTCTGTACTGGACGCAACGAGCTTTTGCCCCACAAGACGCGCTGCATTAACGTCGTTCAGCGTCTTCTGCGCTGCGCTGCCGTCAAATAAAGTGCTCTCTGCCTCAACGTAGGTCATAAATGCGCTTCCGCTTTTTGTCTTTTCGCATAGCTCAAGAGGTATACGGATTTCCTTAAATTTGAATAAAGTCTCTTAAGTCGTCTATAACCCCTGCGACTCTTGTGATTTTGGGGGAGGGGCAGAGTTGAACCAGGCGTGCGCCAGGCTGTTTAAAAGGCCTTTTCCTAGCGCCAATAGGTGACCCTTGTTTCAATTGAAGCATCTCCGCGCCATTGGGGCTTTCATCATGTCTTTGTCTGCAATCAGCTGTGGTCCGCCCGGCAGCGGCCGCTCTTTTGAAAGCGTTGGGTTGGTTGAAAGCACTATCCAGCCAAGTGCTGAGCATCAGGTCAGGCTGCTGAGTGCTCAGAAGGGCGAAGATGCGAAGGCCACGGTTATTCTTGTTCATGGCACACCCGGTTCAGCGGACGGGTGGGTTGATATGCTGGCGCAGACGCCAAACCAGGTCCATGCCATCGCGTATGACAGGCTGGGCTATGGGAAAACGCGGCCAAAAGGCAGCGTGATTTCGCTGGCGAGGCATGCCCAAACCGTGATCGACATTGCTGAACTAGCGACGGAAGATAAGCCGGTTGTGATTGCCGGTCACTCCTATGGCGGCCCCGTGGTGGCAAAGGCCGCCTTAATGCGCCCAGATTTGTTTCGCGCCGTCATTTTAGCAGCTGCGGCCATGGACCCAGGTCTGGAGAAAGTCCATTGGGCACAGCGTATGGCGACCTATCAGCCGCTCAAGTTCATGATTGGCAGGACCTTGCGAACAGCTAACGAAGAGTTGATCGGTCTTGAAGCAGAGTTAGTTGCGCTTGAGCGCGAGCTGCCGGATATGACCGTTCCAATTTACATCATCCATGGGTCAGCGGACGATCTTGTGCCAATTGAAAACCTTCCCTTCATGAAAAAGCACCTGCCGGCGGAGCAAGTCTGCACCGTCACGGTGATTGAGGATCAAAACCACTTCCTACCTTGGAATGAAATTGAGGCCTTTTGGGCGATAGCCTTAAAGGCTGCCGAGGATGAGCCAGGCAGATGCTGAGGGATAGCCTCGATGGCGTGCTGGCAATGATTGCCGGCCTCCCCCCTGTTGCTGGCTTTTTGGCCATCGTGCTTGCCACCTTCATTTTAGAGGACGTGGCCATTGTATCCACAGCGCTGTTGGCCAGCACCGGCATGCTAGAGCCCGTTACCGGTCTGACAGCGCTGCTCATTGGCATCGTCCTGGGGGATTTAGGGTTGTTTGGTCTGGGCTATGGTGCGGCCAGAACGCCGGTTTTGCGCCGCTATGTGAATACGCAGGTGGCCCGCCGGTTTCGCGATGTGAGCGCACGAGGTACCTTCTCCTTAGTGTTTTCGACGCGCTTTGTGCCGGGCATGCGTCTGCCAACCTATACATCGCTTGGCTATGTCGGCGCGTCCTTTTGGCGATTTTTGCAAGCGGTGCTGTTCGCTGTCAGCCTGTGGACCGGCGCGCTGTATGGCATCATCCTGTTTCTCGGCAAAAGCGTGCTTGATGAGTTCGGGGCGTGGAAATACGCCGCTATCGGCGTGATCATTGTCATCGTCATCCTGGTCGAACGAACCTTGATCAAGCGTCGCCGCGCCAAGGTGGAGGCGGATGATGTCGATTGATGCCGCACACGAGCCCAATGATGGCATGCCCCCGCTTGACCCGGGCCCGGCCTGCATGTCCCGCTTTGAGTTCATGCACCCGCTTGACCCGAGCACTGCCTGCATGTCCCTCTATGAGTACATGCATCCCGTTTTGTTTTACGCACCCGTGATGCTCTATGCGGCAGGATTGATGATCAAGCACCGTTCGGTCACGCTGCCAGCGCTGGCCAATCCAGCGATTTTTGCCGGCGGCGCGGTGGGCGAGCGAAAGTCAGACGTCTTTGCCCTGGCAGGGCCCTACGCACAGCAATTTATTGCAAAAAACTGCGCGATTGATCTTCAAGAGACGTCCGGTCCACTCCTCGACATGTGCCTGGAGGCTATGCGCCAAGCGAATGTGCAATTCCCCATTGTGGCCAAGCCCGACACGGGGCTGCGTGGCGCGGGTGTTAGACCCGTGGAAGACATCGAGCAGCTTAAAACCTATTTGACGCAATTCCCGACCGATCAAACGGTGATGCTGCAGGAGAAAGCCGATTATCCTGGGGAAGCCGGCGTCTTTTACATCCGCTATCCTAATGAAACGCGAGGACGGATTTTCTCCCTTACGTTAAAATACACGGCGACGGTCAAGGGCGATGGCAAGCGAACGCTAGAAGAGCTGATTGATGAATGCCCGCGGTGCAAACGTATGGAAGTGGTCTATAAAACGCGGCACCAAAGGCAGCTCAAGACAGTGATCCCAATCGGCGAGACATTCCCCCTCAACTTCGCTGGAAACCATGCCCGCGGCGCCATCTTCAGAAACGGTCATGGGCACATTACCGAGCCGATGCTGGATGCGTTTGATCGCATTGCCAAAGATATCAAAGACCTCCACTTCACGCGGTTTGACGTGCGCTTTAAGTCTCTAGACGACTTAAAGGCAGGCCGTGACTTTAAGATTGTGGAAGTGAATGGCGTTGGCGCAGAAGCCACGCATATCTGGGATTGTCAAATGGAGCTGCTAGAGGCCTACCGGACACTTGCGGCGCAGTGGCGCCACGCCTTTTCCATCGGCGCAGCCAACCGCCGCCGGGAGCACAGGCTCCCGCCAGTCATGAAAATCTTCAAGATTTGGCTGAGCGAACTGATGCGGGCGGATAACTACCCGCTCGCCTCTTAGAGCGTTTTTCGTCCAATCTTCGCCTTGGCCATCTCATCGGCAACAATGTTCGTTGGCATATTTCGCCGTGCAGCCTCTTTGAGGACTATAGCGGTTGTATTGCCGATCTCTTCGACCCACTGCATGGATGCCTGGGGAGAGACAAATTCCCCATAATACTCCAGCGAACAATTCATAATTCCGCCAGCATTCGCAATGTAATCCGGCACGTAGAGAATATCTCTATCCATGACGGCTTGTCCGTGCTCGCCGCGCTGCAATTGGTTGTTTGCTCCACCAACGATAATATCGCATTGCAGCGTTGGGATTGTTTCGTCATCAAAAACCGCGCCGAGGGCACAGGGCGCGAGAATATCCACATCCGCCGATAAGACGGAATCGATAGGCACAGGCTGCGCCCCCAGCTTTTCCTTCGCAAACGCAACGCGCGCATCATCCACATCACTGACGACAAGACGCGCGCCAGCCGCTGCAACCTCCTCGGCCAAGTGCATGCCAACGCTCCCAACACCCTGGATAGCAACGGATTTGCCGACAAAGTCTGCCGATCCCTCGCGTGCCTGGAGGGCTGCTTGCATTGCTGTAAAGATGCCATGGGCAGTATAAGGCGAGGGGTCACCGGCGGACGCCTCGGCACCATCGGTTCCAGTTACATAGCGGGTTTGAGTGGCAACTTCAGCCATATCGGCCTCATCCATGCCCACATCTTCAGCCGTAACATACCGCCCGCCAAGCCCCTCAATTGCGCGGCCAAAGGACTGCATCAGGGCAGGCGTTTTCAAGGTCTTTGGATCGCCCAAAATAACGCCCTTTCCGCCGCCCATTTTGATGCCCGCCATGGCGTTTTTATAACTCATCCCTTGGGACAAGCGCAGTACATCGGTCAGGGCATCGTCCTCGCTCGCATAGTCCCACATGCGCACGCCACCGCCCCCTGGGCCGAGGTGCGTCGAGTGGAGCGCAACAATGGCGCGAAGGCCCGTTTTCGGGTCACTGAAATAGGCAACCTCTTCATGGTCATCAAAAGAAGGGTGATTGAACATAGCAACCTCACGAAACTTCAAGAGCTCGCATGTGTTCACCAAAAATGGCTGCCTTTTCAAGACTGAATTGTGTTGGCAGTGAGAGGCAGCTCCTTGCTAGGCGCTTTTCTTCTCGCCAGCTTTCAGCTCAGTCTCGCGGGTCTCATCTTCCTGGGTTTTCGCAAAGACTTCGGCTTCCACAGCGGAAAGTGCCAAGACGTCGTCCAAAATACCTTGATCGACCGCTTTTTCAAATTGAACAGCATAGCCAATAGGCAACGTTCGTACGACTTTTCCGTTGATGGTAATGTCTGGCAACTCGATCGTAACGTCCTCACCTATGCGGTCCACGAGATAAAAACTCGCAGGCCGGAATAGACACCCACCAGCGGAAAAATCCTTGATACGACCGTTGATATGCGCAAGACGCCCGCTCACCATGGAGGCATCAACTTGACAGCGAAAACGCTTTAATTTGCGTTGCCCAGCGCGGTCTTCAACACGCGTCTGAACGCGTTTTGCGAGGCGTTCAAAAGGCTCAATGACCCAGCGGCCTCTTGCAATGGCGCTGATATGCGTCTTGGCAGAGAAAAAACTTGCGAC
>CAKZYD010000010.1 GCA_937884085.1 uncultured Sphingomonadales bacterium
GCCGAGGGGATCAAAAAGTGCTTTTTGCGGCCAAGGCAAATAGGCCTCGCCCATCTCTGCGCACGCCTGCTGAATTAGGTACCCAAGCGATAGCGTATCCCCGTTTTTATAGGCACCTAGGGTGCCGGGCGGGTGCGCCAGGGGACGGCTAAGCGCCAATTGGTAGCTGTCGATCGCACCACCATAAATCAAGCTGTGATCAGGATAGCCCATATCCGGCACATAGTCCTGCGCCCAAGTCGCAGTGAAGTCGAGGCCGCTCGACATTTGCAACAGGTTGCGAAGCGTTATGTCCCGCCGCGCATCATTTTTCCAAGCTGCAATGGGTGCGGGCTCATCAAGCGACAACCGACCCATATGAATCAGCCGCCCAATTAGAAGCGCCGTCAGCGTTTTACCCATAGACCAACTTGGAAGCTGGGTGCGCGCATCCACGCCGTCACGATATCGCTCAGCGATGATCTTGCCTTTATGGACAACCAAAAAGGCGGCGGTGAACGTGTCCGGCGGACTGGAAAAGGCAGTGTCAACGGCGCGGGCTAGCCGATCGGCATCCCAATCGGCATCTGGCAAAGCCTCCAACCAGGGGTGATCTGCAGGCTTTGGCGTAATGGGGTGTGGGGTGAAAAAGGGTTTAGATGTGCCAACTGGCAGCACGATCGCGCCGTGATCGCCAATGATCCGGGCTGCGCGTTGCATCCCGTCCGGCGTTTTTGCCGTGACCAGAAGGGTTTCCCGGTCAACCACAACCTCTACAGCAATACCATCTTCCGTCTCTGGCTTAACGCTCGTCGCCAGAATATCCTCAAGCGATCTCTGCGACACAAACAGTCCAGAGCAAACACCCTTTGCGATATTTGCGAGATCTAAAGACTGCAGTTCCGAGCGGCTGGGGATGCCGAGCGGATACGCGCTTCGCTTGGCGGAGGTAGCGAATGACTGGCTCATGCCGCGACCTTGTCAAAGCGAACATTTTGAAATGACCAGCAGCCCAATCGTAAACCAGCCTCATCGAACGCCAGCGTGAACTGGCCTGGCGGATCATAATCAAGGGCACGCACGCAATCGACAAGCGCCAGATCATCATAGAGCCATTTGATGGAATAGGGCTCTGACGTGCCCAGGGGACCGATAAACCGCAGCGTCTCATCTATCACGATATCGCTTTCGAGGATGTCGCTCCGATAGGTTCCAAGGCGGGGCTGGGTTTTCTGTGATAGCGGGCGCAGCTGCATCGACACATTGTCTCGGGCGAGGGTCATGTGAAAGCTGCCGTTTTGAGGATTGAAGCGCCCACCGTCGTTGGTTTCAGAGCGAAGATCGCCATCGACAAATGTCCAACTTTGGCTGCCACAGCGCACGGTCATCTCGCCGCCTTTTTGCGTTACCGTGGCGGCCAGACCAGCGCGGTCATCATAGAGCACATGGGCTGTCTCATGAGCTGTCTCTGGGCCGTCCACGCCAGTATCTTCGGCGGGTCTCGGTGCGTTGACTGCGATATCGAGAAGGGCTTGGGCAGGGGGTGCCGGGTCAGCCATATGGTTATGATAAAGCACCACGCCAGTGCCAGTCGAAGGCTGTAGGAGGGAGGCACTGCACCACCCGCGCAGCCCTCCAAAATGCGCCAGTTCCAGCTGCCCGCCGCGCACCCGGCGCCGGATGCCAAAGCGGTATGGCGCACGCGCCCCATCGGCATAATGGCCAGGCACAGTCATCCGCTGAAACAGCGATGCCCAAGGATGATCCAGATCGAGTATGGCAAGCTGCCAGCGGCTCATATCATGCGCGGTTGAAACGACACCTGCATCCCCCTCCCAATGGATGATGGTGATTGCAACGCGCCCATCTGGTTCATAACCGGTCAATTCATTTGGCAAAGGCACGCTCGTGGACGCAGGCACGAAGCTACTGTCCATTCCCAAGGGACCGAAAAGCTTATCTTTGATCAGCGCTGGAAATGGCTTGTCGTGCACCGCTTCAAGAACCCGGCCAAGCAGCGCAAAATTGGTATTTGAATAGGCAAATCGCGTGCCTGGAGCAAAATCAGGACTGAGTGCAGACTCCAGCAAGCGATCTGTATCTGCGCGGGCAAACTTGCTTTCAGGCAAAGCCCCCATGGCCATCGCAAGGCACCAATAGTCTTTGATGCCGGATTGGTTGGTGAGTGCATGGTCGAGCGTCACGTCCTGGCTGCAGAGCTTGGCGTTGGGGCAGAACTTACGCACAGGGTCGTTAAGCTGAAGCAAGCCCTCCTCCTGCGCCATCAGGATCATCAGCGCCGTCATCTGCTTGGTGATGGAGCAAATCCGGAACGGCGCATCGGGCGTCAACAGCGGGTCCCCTAACCATCCGCTGTCGATGATATCGCCGTCTTGGACGACGCTGTAGGCAACACCGCCTTTCTGCGGGCCGCTATGGTCTTCAAGCGCTGCCCGGAGGCGATCAGGCAAACTCACTTTTGCGGGCCGCCCAGATGCGCATTGAAGAATTGGCCTAAGCGATTGACGGCATAGGCATAGCGCGCGTCACCGGCCGCGTTGCGGTGGATATGGTTGGTTCCTGGAAACAAAACCAGCTCATAGCGCTTGCCTTCGGCCGCCAAGGCGTCGAGCAATTTCATTGTATTGGAGACCGGAACATTTGCATCTGATGTGCCTGCGATAATTAAGAGATGGCCCTCTATGGCTTTGGCCAGATCGGCCGCGCTTTTGCCAGCATATCCCTCTGGATTATCCGTCTTCGTCCCTAAATGCCATTCAATCCAGTGACTCCCGTCGCTTATGTCCACATCAGCAACGCTTAGGCTCGCGGCTTTATAAAGATCTGGTGCATCTTTCATAGCATGCGCGGCCAGGGTTCCGCCCCAGCTGTTTCCGGCAACACCAACGCGGCTGATATCCATCCAGGGGCGCGATTTTGCGACATGGCGCAACGCAGCGGCATGGTCAGCGATGATGCCATCCGGCCAAGCGCCATGGGTTTTCAAGTTATAGGCCCGCCCTCGACCCGGTGTTCCAGGGCTGTCCATAGTCACAATAACAAAGCCAAGTGAGTTCAAATAGGGCAGCAGATTCAGGTATTCGCTGCCTGCCCCTCTGGAGTTGGCGCCAGGATAGCCACGCGGCATAACCTGGCTTTGCATCCCGCCGTAAATACGCTCAATGATCGGATATCGCTTTGATGGGTCAAAACCATGGGGCTTGAAAATAATGCCGTGGATTGTGTCTTTCCCGTCGGCGCTTTTGGCCACAAATTCCTCAGGTGCAGGCCAGTCCTTTCTGATCGCCATGTCTACTTTTGCACGGTCTAGCTCCGCCAGAACGGTTCCAGCCTGATCCATCAGTTGGCTGCTCGTCGGAACCGACAGACTTTCATGATAGACAACAAAATGCTTGCCATTCGGACTTGCCACGGCGCGGTGGAGGCCCGGTCGCTGCGTCAGCTGTCTCTGATCTTTCCCAGCCAAAGCAACGCGGTTCAAATGTTGATCATAGGGCCGGGCCATATCACTGCTGGCCATAAAAAAGAGGGTGTCGTGCGCTATAGTAACGATGCCTTGGACGGAAAAATCACCATGCGTCACTTGGCGCACGCGCGCGCCGTCCATCCGGTGATGATACCAATGGAAATAGCCATCCTCATCCGAGCGCCAAAGGAACCCGCCATCACCTTTGAGAAAATGAAGGCCGACGGGTCCGCTCGGCCATTTCACCCACCCCCGCTTTACGGTGCGCGTTAAAACCGTTTCTGTTTTCCCAGTTTCACTGTCAGCAAAGACAAGCTCCTGGCGCTTTTAATCCCTGCTATAGCGAATGAAGGCAAAGCGCCTATTGTCAGTCAACCAGCGGACGAAAAACGCGAAAATCTGCGCTGTGGCACCCGTCTCAATGTCCACGCGGCGTTTGGCCTTCACGTCAAACACCGAGAATGTCGTTATCGGAAGCGGGTCGCCAGCGCGCGCCCAATAGCGAAACTGGCGCACCTCACTGGGCGCATTGACATAGTCAACCATCGCAATGCCCGGCAAAGCGCTTACATCGTGGCTGCGCGCGACAAAGCGAGCACTATCAGCGCTCCAGGCATCCTCAGACGCTTCCCAAATGTCGTATCCATAGAACCAGCGGCGGGTGGGCGTGCCATCCTGGGTGCGGATGACCACAGCCTTGCTGTTTGCATCCTTAAACACAATGTCCGGACCCTCAAGCGTCGCAAGCCAAGCACCGTTAGGACTTGTCGTTTCGCGCCGGTCGTAACCGTACATTGGAAACATGCGGCGCACGATTTTTGGGCGGGGCTTTTGCGCTGTCTTGCCAAGCGTGCTGCAGAGATCAGCTAATGCCTTATCGAGGGCCTTGTCGGTTTGGTCCTCTAAACAAGGCTCTTTGAGGCGTGAACGGGCCCCAGTTTCAAGAGATACCGACGTGATGGCCCCCTCTTTCAGGAATAACAGGCGTCCATCCGATGTCCATTTCGGATCAATACGGCCACCAGACACAGACGCTGGCACCTGGTCCATAAAAGCGCGCACGCTATCAACATCCCAGGCTTGCGCATGCGCAGTTGTTGAGGCACCGTTGGCCAATAAAGCCAACACTATGGTGCACCTCCAAAACCTTTTTTGCACGCTGCGCCCCCTCAAGATTGTATACTCTAACTCTTATATTGCATACAATCAGCTGACAAGCCAGATGGGCCTGCCGTGACGTTTCAAATCGCTAATTTACCACAACCGTTACATCGGGACATGCCGATCATGGCAACCGGGTTGCCGCCGGGCAAGACAGCCGTCCTGATAAGCAGCATTACCGACCATCGCGGGACTGATTGGCGGGGTGAGGGTCACTACGAAATCAGAAATGATGGCACGCTGAATACTGCCGAACATAGAAGCTTGGGCGGCACTTATTCGGGCATTGATGTGGGCGGGCCATTCTGGTCCGTCCAGCCGCCAGGCGGGACGGCGTATCTTGACGGCCTAAAAGACACCCCGGACTTGCCTTTAAGCCCGGCTCCAAATGGCCTCGAACCGCTTCGTTATGATCTCACGCTAGTGGTTGATGGCGAGACGATCGGCGCCGAGACTGTGGTCCGCCCACAATTGGCGGAAGGCGTTCATTCCAGCACCGCATTGCCTGGCGATTTGAGAGGCATCTTTTTTACGCCGTGTCAGTCGGCAATCGGTGCTGTCCTTGTTCTTGGTGGATCTGAAGGGGGTATTACAGCGGGTAGAGCCGCTGCGCTTGCTGCTGAAGGATATGCCGCGCTCGCCCTTGGATATTTCGATTATGAAGACCGGCCGAAAGCAGCCATAGACCTGCCAATCAAGTATTTTGGGGATGCTGTACAGTTTCTAAAGCAACAAACAGGTCATGACGCTGTAATCTGGGGTGGATCGCGCGGGTCTGAAGCAGCGATGCTGACCGCAATCCACTGCCCTCAGCATGTCGCTGGCGTTATCGCCTGGGTTCCCAGCCACCTGGTCAATCCTGGTTTCGACATGGCAGGCGGTGAGGATTTTTCAGCCTCAACGACAGCCATGTGGACCTATGCGGGCGCGCCCATCGAAGGTGTGCCGTCAGCGCCTATGACAGACGCAATTCGCACGGCCAGGGCACGAGGCTATGCCCGCGTTTCTGGCTATGCCTATAGTCCCGAATTTGAGCAAGCCTGGGCCGCAGTGGGACCGGATAGTCGATTTGCGATACCGGTAGAGGAAATCGCCGAACCCCTGTGCATCATCAGTGCTGAAGAGGACGCTCTGTGGCCTTCGGCGCTGAGCGGCAAACGTCTCTGCGCTCGGCGGAAAGCAGCTGGGCTTGCAGATCAAACAACCATGGTCAGTCTTGCGAAATGCGGCCATGCGATTGGCATGCCCAATATGCCCCGGCCCTTTTCCCACACGAGCTACTGGTCTGCCGGATATTCCGGCGTTGAAGCCGGCTTTATCGCCCAAGGCGGCACCCCGGCAACAAACGCCGTAGCGGCCAGAGAAGGATGGGGTGCAGCACTCTCCTTTATCGATAGCGTATTTGAACGCGTGTAGGACACAGCCAGATCGAAAAGGCTGAAACCGATTCAAAAGCCCTATCGGCGGCGAAGAATGGCGGCGATTGGCTTTAGCAGCTGCGGTCTATAGGCCAGAAGAATGGCTGTTGCAAAAATAGCGAGCGCTGTGATCATCCCCCACAACAAAACACCAAAGCTCGGCCCTTCCCGCCAGATCAGGAATACCAAGGAAAAGATAAGCAGTGTCCATCCAAGCGCTCTCGCAACGTCTTTGCGGGCAACGCCGTTTTGGGCGGCGACTATGCGCCAATGTCTGTCCTGAGACAGAGCAAGAGCGCTGCAACTAAAAGCACACAGCAGGAAGACGGCCGTAACAACCATGCAAGGCCAGCGCTTATTCGGCTGGCTGCAGGGCTGGATCATCCCCTTGGACAGCAAAAGGCCGTTGCCGCGCCTTGCCGCGCAAGTGGATAGCCGACCACGCCGACAAAGCCGATGTCAGCAGCAGGAGCAAGTCCATTCCGGCAATGCTCCACATGCCGGTGGTCATCGTCTTGATCAAATGATCGCCTGTCGTCACCCAGTTGAGTACGGCGGCAGATAGGGAGAGAATGGCAATGAAAAAACACTGATCCATCCAGGCGCTGCGACCGCGCGCAGCAGCGTGTATGAACGACAAAAGCCAGGCTATGTAGAAGGTAATTGGCTCCCACTCTATCGGCGCTATACCAGGCGGGAGGGCGCCGAGCGCAATGAAACGATTGGCCACAAAGAAAACGCCCGTCGCGAGCATGATACCGGTCACACTGCCGACCGTCATGGCGTGCACAAAGCGGATATTAAAAGGCTGCGCCCCTGCCTTCTTCTCTCTTGAACGCATCCAAAACAGGGCGCCAGTCGCAGTTAAGATACAGCCAGCAGCCCCGCCTGCAAAAAAGAGCCAACGCAGGGGCCAGTGCTCAAATTGTACGAAATGCAGCCCTTCCAACCAACTCCGGGTCGCTGTCGCCGGCGTGGCCTGCTGATCGTAGAGGACTGTACCAGTTGCATAATCAAAATCGATGCGATCCTGCGCCATGGTTACGCGCCGCCCTGGGAACACGCGATGCACGATCACAGTCGCATTAGCATCGCCATAATGCTCTATCCGAACCCTATCTGCCATAACGGGGGCGCCATAGCGCTCAGACCAAAGCGCTTCCGCCTGCGTCTTAAATGGCATAATTGCCTTATCCATCGCTATCGATTGGCCAGCGCGCGGCCTGCGCTTAGGGCTTTGCGAGTCCGCTAATTCAAGAAACGCAACTGGCGATTTACCCATCACACCATCGACAGTTTGCATGGGCAAGGCGGCAAACCAGCCCGCAAAGATGTAGAGGCCCGACAAGGCAAAAAGAAAATAAAAGGGCAAGCCAACCACGCCCATCAGGTTATGCAAATCAAGCGTCACACGCCGAGCCTTGCGCGTGGGCCGAAAGGTGAAAAAGTCTGCTATGATTTTGCGGTGTGCAATCACACCCGTCACCGTGAGCACCAGCATAGCAAGAGCGACTGCACCGATTAAATAATATCCGAAGTTGCCGGGAATATGCAGCTTGAAATGGAAGGGAAAGATAAAGCCAGATCCCGCCAAGGACTGGGGCTCGCCAAGCATTTCATTGCTCTCGCCCACGAAGCGGCCATAGCTGTAGGTCTTGCCATTAACCTCTTCAGCAAGCACGCCATAAAAATAGAGATATGGCTCCCGAGGCTTGGGCGGCATTATGAAGAGGCTTGTGACCTCAACGCCGTTTTGCGCACCTATGAACGTTTCAATCGAAGCATCCAAGTCATATGCGATGGGCGGCCCAGCATAGCGGCTTTCCGGCTGCATCCAGCGATCAATCTCTTTGTCGAATACCGACAGAGTGCCCATCCAGAACACAGCGAAGAATAAGAGCGTGGGGATAATGCCAGCCCAGCTGTGGAGCCAGGTCATTGAGGCACGAAAATCTCGTTTTGGAAATGCGCTCATGAGATCACTCCAGGTGTCAGCATAATACCGACACAAGTCATTACGCGCGCCAGGAAGACAATGACGCTAGCAGGGCGATGCTTCACCGGCGCTGCAAACGCCCACATCACGATGCCGACATAGAGCAAGAACCCTAGCATCACAGCCCAAGTCACCGCCTCAGCCTGCGAAACACCAAGCCAATTCAAAAAACGTGCAAAAAGGATGTCGAGCCCAGCGACTATATAGAAAGACCCTGCAAGGATTGCGACGAGCCGCGCTGTCTGGACCGCATAGTAAGCGACACTCGCTACGCGGTCCGGGCTGCTGTCATCAACGGCTCTAGATGCTTCTCGTAGCGCTGCCATTTTCCTCTTGATCCCGTATAAAGCGGCTGGCGCACCTGCCAGCGGCTTGGCGTCTGCACCGCCCTGCCTTGTTCGTGAAAAGACAGAACCGCCGGGTCCCAGTCTAGCTCTAGAAACGCAAGGAGCTTTTGCGCCTGGGTCTCAATATCACGAACGGTCTCTTCATACGCGATTTCCAGGATTTTTAAACCGCTAACTTCGCGCCAATGTTCCATAAGCCGCTGATATCCCTGCCAATAGTACGCGATGTCGCTCAAATCCGTGGCCCAACGCTGATCAGGATTGAAATTCTGGCAATAGATGGAAAGGCCCGTGTCACGAATGTCACGGGTACAATGGATGATGTGCGCATTCGGCAGCGCTAGAGCGACCATTCCAAGATGCCAAAAATTTAAAGGCTGTTTGTCAATAACACGGCGGGCAGATTGCGGCGCTCTTGCATGCGCCTGTTCCTGGTAGCTGCGTCCGATGTCCTGCAGCTGCGGATCCGTTAAACGCCCGGCGCAGGTTGGCCAGCTTGCTTGCGGATCATTCAGCCGATCCGGTGTACCCGTTGTCAGATCGGTCAGCACATTCATTTCACCGGCCCCAAAACAAGCGGGGTGAGCGCTCAGGATTTGCTCTGTCAGGGTTGTCCCCGATCGCGGCAAACCAACAATGAATACGGGGCGCTGTGATGCATCGCCCCACCCCTCCCGTTCGGCGAAAAAGGAGCTGGGCAAAGTCTCAATGAAGGCGTCAATACGGGCGTCAAAGAAGCCACGCTCAAATGTCCCCGTATCCCTTTTGCGCGCCTCATTAGCGGCATGAAACGCAGCGAAAGCGGCGTCATAGTCCTTGGTCTGCTCAAGGGCTTTGCCAAGGCCATAACCAATGAGGGCGGCATTTGTGTCGCTTGCGTGCGGCAAGTCCGCTTGCGCTTTGGATGTCTCTTCTGTGATATCGACGCTGCGCCCTAAGCCGAGCAGATTTGATAAGGCCATGGCATTGCCCGGGTCGATCTCCATAACCCGGCGATAGGATTTAGCGGCAGCGTCTGCATCCCCCAAATCCTCCAGCAGTTGGCCCATTCCAAAGTGCGCAGACACAGACTTAGGCTGCTGCGAGATTGCACGTTCATAAATCGCTCGCGCCGCCGTTACGTCCCCTTGGCCCATATGCGCTGCGGCCAACTTCGATAGGATGGTTGGATTGCCTGGTTCCGCCTGCGCGCCGCGCTTTAAGCACTCCAAAGCATCGCTGAATTGCTGGTTGGCCTCCATCACTTTGGCAAGGCCCACCCAAGCGGCCCCAGCCCGCGGGTTCAACTTCAGCGAAATGCGGTACGCATCGAGCGCTGCAGCAAGGTCGCGCTTCTCTAACGCAGCTTCACCGGCATCATACCAGGCCCGCGCGTCTTTGCCTTGGTATTGTCTAGCTTGGGCTATACTCACGTCATCCCTTGAATTTCATATTTGTCCAGTGAAACAGAGCCAAGTATCTCAGGGCGCCCCATTGACGGAAAGGCCCATTTATGTGCCGGGCCCCCGCAGCGCACAAGTCAAAGATGGTTCCGTGCCAACTCTTTTCCAAACCGCTTCTAGTGGTTTTATGTAGCGACCGGGCCAAGGAGTGGATGCACAGCAAGTGGAGCGGGTAGCGGGAATCGAACCCGCATATTTAGCTTGGAAGGCTAATGTTCTACCATTGAACTATACCCGCTAACGCGCGCCGATGTACTCTGCGTGATGGAATTGCGCAAGAGATTCAGAACAATCCCTCTGGGGCGGGCAGCGGTTTTTTGTCGTTCCAAAAAATCCAGCCTTTGATGATTCGATAAATAAACCAAATCCCGCCAATCAACAGCGAGAGAAACCCAATCAGGATCACGGTCAAGGGGACACTGACCTAGAAAATGATAAGGGAAATCCAAAACGTGCGAATCAGCCACGTCATATGGCTGCCCCATAAATCCCCAGAATAATCTGTGCGCTTGATGTAGCAGAAAATAACACCGGCTATGGCGGTAAACCCAATGATTAAGCTCGCAGCGTAGAGGCCGTACGCGATATGACCGTTCGTGGTCTGTTGGTCTGTGTCTGCCATGACATCACCCCCTTTTTGATAAACCCATAGCCGCCATGTTTACGCAGCAACAATGCGAAGGCAAGGCCGGGAGAGGCGCGCCAACGTGTTTTGCCGATGATATGCTGGAGGAATGGTGGTGAGGGTAGGATTCGAACCTACGTAGACTAACGTCGGCAGATTTACAGTCTGCTGCCTTTAACCACTCGGCCACCTCACCTGAACAACCGCGCTCACGCGGAAGAGCGCCATCGACGCGGCGCTGGGCGCTGTGTAAGTAAGTTGAATGAAAGCGTCAATGTCAGAGTGTCGTCAACGGATGGTCCGAGCCCTAGGCCATCGGCGCGAAACCTTATAGATCGTCGCTATGGCTCATCAATCGCATAGAAAACAGCGGCGGCGGCAGGCCAGCCGGAACGCTGCATCAGGCCAAGATGTTTTATTTTACGGTCGCCATGCCGTCGAAGCAGCACTGAAGAACGAACGACGCCGAATACACACGCTTTATGCGGACAAAGCTTTTCTAGACAAGGCCCGCCAATCCAGATCAGATTTTCACAGCGCAGCTTTTACGGCGGATATAGCAGCGCAGTTGCCGCGCGGGGCAGTTCATCAATCCGTTGCTGCGCACGTTAGCCCGCTGGAACAGCCAGCCTTGGAGGCCTTTCTCAGCAGCGATCCATCGAGCACGATTTTGATTTTAGATCAGGTCACAGATCCACAGAATGTGGGCGCCATCTTTCGATCGGCGGCAGGTTTTGGAGCTGGGGCGGTGGTCATGCAAGACAAGCATGCCCCAGGGGAAAGCGGCGCTCTAGCAAGGGCGGCGTCTGGTGCTTTGGAACTGTTGCCTTGGATTGCAGTCACCAATCTTAGTCGCACCTTGTCCACTTTGGCAGAGGCTGGCTATTGGTGCGTCGGGCTGGACGGGACGTCGGATTCGCCCTTAGAAGCCGCAGTGGCCAATCAAGTTAAACTATGCCTGGTCTTGGGCGCTGAAGGCGCTGGCATCCGGCAGAATGTGAAGCAGCATTGCGATATGACCGCAAAACTTGAGATGTCGCCGCGCCTGGAAAGCCTAAACGTGTCAAACGCAGCTGCGGTTGCTCTCTACATTGCCAATGTACGGCAACGCTAATTGGTCGCGACACCACAATCGGTGAGCAAACGCACCCGCTCACTGCCCATAGCAACAAGCCAATTGCGAGAGCGGTTTAAGCGGCTGGACCGGCGCGCTGATTTTGGCTTGGCCGAGCGGTGTAGAGGTTTTGATGAAGTGATCGTCATAGTGAACCCTAGAGACTGACTTATTGATTTAGTGTTATAGATATATAATACACTATAGTCAGTCAAGAGAAAATTGACGTCCAACGCTGAAGCAGCGTCTGACACTTGCTTTTTTTACCCAGCAAAGTCATAGCGTGGCCAAGCAGTTTGCCGGCTTAGCTCAGTTGGTAGAGCAACCGCCTTGTAAGCGGTAGGTCGTTGGTTCGAGTCCGACAGCCGGCACCACCTTTATTCGTGTCCGACCCGGAGACATGGGTAACAGATTGTACCTAAGACATGGGTTACACTCTGGTCCCGAACGGGTTAGTGATAGTCTGCAGCGTTTTTTGTTCCAAGTCGATATATCCCA
>CAKZYD010000011.1 GCA_937884085.1 uncultured Sphingomonadales bacterium
ACAAGCTCTGATAGTGCGCGCAGCCGGTGCAGCGCTCACCCCTTCTATCGCAAATTGTCTCGGGAAGAGGCTTTGTTTGCCGTGGCTGGGAAATACTGGCCTTGCTCAGGCCCTATGCTCATTGATGCCGTTGATACTTTGGTGCAAGCGCGCCAAGCAGGATTTCCGCACAAAAAGGATGTTCAGTGACGGGCGGCGCGTCTGTCGCAGCGTCCCCTGCCGGTACGCGCCGCTTTAGCGCCCTCAGCGTCGGTGGGGTGATGGGCTGGCTGGCGCTGCTCATCCTCCTTCTGGCGGCCGCATCTCTTCAAATTGGATATGTCGGCTTCCCAGCGCTTGATGTGATTGGGGCTGCCTTTGGTGTTGGCGATGCAAAGCTTGTCACGATTGTCCAGGAGCTGCGTTTGCCGCGAACACTTTTGGCTCTTTTGATTGGCGCGGCTATGGGTATGTCCGGCGCTGTTTTGCAGGGGCTGTTGCGCAATCCTTTGGCTGAACCGCAAGTTCTTGGGATCACATCTGCGGCGGGGTTAGGTGCCGTGATAGCCATTTATTTCGGCCTTGCACGGCTTTTCCCCTATGCGCTTCCGCTCTGCGCGATGGCGGGCGCAGGCATTGTCACCGGAACGCTTTATGCCATTGTTTCGCGCGGCAGTTCCGGTCTGACGCTGATACTTGCGGGGGTTGCTATCTCTGGCCTGTGTATTTCGCTGCAGTCGCTTGCCATGAACCTCTCGCCCAACCCCTGGGCTGTGAACGAAATGATTTTCTGGCTCTTAGGCTCTGTCAAAGATCGCAACTTCACGGACATCGCGCTGGCAGGGCCATTCATAGGTGGCGGTTGCTCTGTCCTTTTGCTCGCTGGACGGGCTTTGGATGCCTTGTCGCTAGGGGAAGATGCCGCCCAAAACTTAGGCTTTGATTTGGTCCGCGTCCGCATAATGGCGATCGTTGGAACGAGCCTCGCCGTCGGGGCCAGTGTGGCAGTCGCGGGCGGCATCAGTTTTATCGGTCTTGTCGTTCCGCATCTTCTGCGCCCGTTCATTGGTCATATGCCAAGCCGGTTGCTGCTCCCAAGTGCTTTGGCGGGCGCAGCCTTATTGCTAGCCGCAGACATCTTCATTCGCTGGTTTGATGTTGGCACCGAACTACAATTGGGCGTCGTCACGTCGCTGCTCGGCGCGCCGTTTTTCCTCTATCTCATCTTCAAGATGCAGGGCCGGTTCCAATGACCCGGCTTCAAGCACAGGATTTAACGGTCGATATCGCCAAAACGCGGATCCTCTCCAATGTTTCCACGGAATTTGTGTCCGGTCAGCTTACCGGTCTTATTGGCCCCAATGGCGCAGGGAAATCCACCCTAATCCGGACCCTCTGTAACCTACTGAAACCCATCAGTGGCTCAGTCCACTTAGACGGAAAAGCTGTGAGCAGCTATCGGCGCAAGGATTTAGCGCGGCGGCTCAGTTACCTTCCGCAAGGCCACATCATGCATTGGCCGCTGGAAGTAGAGCGGCTTGTGGCGCTTGGGCGGCTGCCGCATTTGGGGCCGATGCAATCCGCTGGTCCTGATGATCAGGCCGTAATCGACAAGGTAATGGCGCGCACTGAAGTTGAGGCCTTACGCCGACGCACCGCTGATACCCTGTCAGGGGGCGAGCGCGCGCGGGTGATGCTGGCACGCGCGCTGGCCAGCGAGACAGAAGTCCTGCTGGTTGATGAGCCTGTCGCCTCGCTTGACCCCTATCACCAGCTTCATGTCATGGAACTCTTGAAAGGTCTCGCGCGGGATGGTCGCCTGGTCGTGTGTGTCTTGCATGATCTGTCCTTGGCAGCTCGGTTTTGCGATCACTTGATATTGATGCGAGACGGCGGACTATTGGCGCAGGGACCAACGGAGGAAGTGCTTAGCGAAGACAATCTCAATCACGCTTTTTCTGTTCGTCCGCTGCGGGGGCAGCATGAAGAACAGTCTTTTGTGCTGCCCTGGGCACGCATGCCTGCGCACACGAACCCCCACTCTTAGATCAAGGACAATGCCATGTTGACGAAGACTGACACCGCCGCATCCATCGTCGTCTGCTCCACATGCCGACTGAATGACGAGGCCCGCGAGGATGAGACGGGCAAACGCGGCGGTGCGCTCTTTGCGGAGGCTGTCCGTGAGGCTGCAGCGCGGCGCGGCAACAGCGATATCCATATCGAGGAAACCGCCTGCTTCTTCGCCTGCTCGCGCTATTGCACGGTCCATATCCGTGATGAAGGCAAGATTTCCTACGTCCTCGGTGATTTTCGTGCGACCGAAGCCGATGCAGAGGCCCTGCTAGACTATTTCGAGCACTATCTCGCCAGCAAAGACGGCGTCGTGCCCTACGGAAAATGGCCGGAAGGCGTAAAGGGACATTTCATCACGCGCCAGCCACCGGCCGGGCGTGTCATTGGCAAATGAAATATGGGATTGCCATTGGCGCTTTGCTGCTGGCTGTAACGGCGCTCTATCTAAAGACCGGCGATCCGGCGCCATCTCCAGCTGGCAATGCATGGGCTTTTTTGCCCACGCCAGCCACGCCCATCGATAATCCCGGCGAAAGCGTTGCCGATTATCTCAGCTGTCTGCGCGCTGCGGACATTATGATGATTACCGGCCATCGGGGCGGACCAGTACCAGGCTATCCGGAAAACGCGCTTGAAACCTTTGCCAATACCCTTGCTTACGGGCCGATGCTGTTGGAAGTCGATGTGCGCATGACCAAAGATGGCGTGTTTATCCTTATGCATGATGACATATTGGACCGAACGACGACTGGCTTTGGCTATGTGGAAGATGCCACGCTCGGCGAAATCAAAACCCTGCGCCTGGTTGACGATGAAGGCACGGTGACGGCATTCCGTGTTCCCACCTTAGCGGAGGCGCTCGAATGGGCAAAAGGGCGGACAATTCTGCAACTGGACGTAAAGCGTGGCGCGCCAATCGACGAAGTTTCGGCCTTTGTCAGCCAGGCGGACGCGCAAGGCTATGCTGCTATCATTGCCTACACCGCCGAAGATGCCATTAAGGCAGCTGCAGTTGATCCGCAGCTAACGGTATCAGCGCAAATCATGGATATGCAGACGTTGGATGTTTTGGTCGCGGCTGGTTTGCCAAAAGAACAGCTCATGGCCTGGACTGGCCTGGAAACAGAGCGTGAGGCGCTTTGGCGGGCGCTGAACGCGCAGGGCATCAGTGCAGCCTGGGGCTCACTTTGGTACCTTGATAGGCAGGTTGCCGCGTCCGGCGATGCGGCGCCGTTTGTTCGGCTGGCTGAGGGCGCGCTCGACGTGCTGTCGAGCGACCTCCATTTCATGGCTTTTGATTCTGCTGAAACAGTTCAGGACACATCCCAGGCCGTGGTGGGGTGTAATGCCGGCCGTCAAAGCCGCGCGCCATAGTCCTTATTCAATCGATGCCAGCGTCTCGGCAAGGGTATTGGCGATGTCTACGTTTCCGCCATGGAGGCCAATACTGCGTTTGGGAGAAAAGTCCTTGAGAGGCACACGCTCAACGTTTTCCGCTCTGAAGGACATGGGTGCGACGGTTACGCCGAAGCCTGCGCCGACGAAAGCCATGGCACGGTCGCATTGCGTTGTCCTCAGCCCGATGGGTGGGCGGACATTGCGGCTGGTGAAGTGGAGGCTGGTGGCTTGCAAGACTTCGCACCGGCGGCGGGCGATCATCGTGTCCTGGGCTAAGTCTTCCGCAGCAATCATTGAGCGTCCTGCAAGCGGATGGCTTGATGGGATGGCCAGCCCATAGCCTTCGGTGAAGATCACGTCGCCTTCCGGCTCATTTCCGGTACTGATTTGCACCGCTATATCCAAGCGGTCTTGGGAGAGCTTGTTGCCGAGCTCTTGGCGCGTGCCTTCGCTGATTTCGACGCGCTGGTCGGGCCGGGCGCTCTGCACGGCCCTGGTAATGGCAGCCGCCATCCAGCCAGCGATGGTGTGACTGAGGCCCAGTCGTAGCGGTTTTTTTGGCCCGCCTTCTTCTATGCCTTCCAAATCCCGCAGGGCATGATTGTATTCGCGGATGATTGTTTGGGCGCGGCCCAGGAAGCGTGAACCCGCTGGCGTCAATTCCACCCGTCGTGCGGATCTGTGGAACAGGCTGGCACCCAGATGTTCTTCCAATTTGCGAATGCCAGCGGACAGGGTTGGCTGGGTCACGTTGCAGCGTTCGGCGGCACGGCTAAAGCCGCCTTCTTCCACGACGGCGAGAAAATAACGAAGGAGATAGGCATCAATCATAGACAGTATCTATACTAGACTGCTTATAACTTCAATTTGATCTATGGTGCTGGCTGTGGCACTGCGATCGCTATGGGGAAGATCGGAACATTTGAGGCGACGGTGCCGGACGCGCGGGGCTTTATGGCGCCATTGGTCGAAGACCTGCGCACACTCGTTGCCCATAAGCGCCAAGGTGGGTCAGAGGCCTCACGGGCGCGCCATCTCGGGCGCGGCAAGCTGCTCCCCAGAGACCGCGTCGAGCGCCTTCTAGACCCGGGGACGCCGTTTTTAGAAGTCGGCCAGCTTGCAGCCCATGATATGTATGGTGGGGATATCCCAGGGGCAGGCCTCATCACCGGCGTTGGCCAGGTGGAAGGCCGCATGGTCATGGTGGTGTGTAACGACGCCACGGTGAAGGGCGGCACCTATTATCCCATGACGGTCAAGAAGCACCTGCGGGCGCAGCGCATTGCGCTGGAGAACCGGCTGCCGTGCATCTATCTGGTGGACTCTGGCGGCGCGAATTTGCCCAATCAGGATGAAGTCTTTCCGGACGAAGACGATTTCGGCCGCATCTTTTTCAATCAAGCGAAGATGTCGTCAAAAGCCATCCCGCAAATTGCTGCGGTGATGGGGAGTTGCACGGCAGGGGGCGCCTATATGCCCGCCATGTCCGACCAATCCATCATCGTGCGCAATCAAGGCACGATCTTTCTGGGTGGTCCGCCGCTCGTAAAGGCAGCCACCGGGGAGGTGGTCAGCGCTGAAGACCTCGGCGGCGGGGATGTGCATGCGCGCACCTCCGGCGTTGTCGACCATCTGGCTGACAATGATGTGGAAGCGCTTCAGCAGGTGCGCCGGATTGTGGCGACGCTGCCGGAAAGCCGTTGGGCCATGCCAGGCGGGGAGGCGCCACTGTTTCCCGCTGAAGATTTACACGCCATCATCCCCAGTGATGCCCGCCAGCCCTTTGATGTGCATGAGGTTATCGCCCGCATCGTTGATGGTTCAGACTTCGATGCCTTCAAGCCCGACTATGCCACAACCTTGGTGACGGGCTTTGCCGCTATCTGGGGCCAAAAGGTGGGCATCATCGCTAACAATGGCGTGCTATTTTCAGAAAGTGCGCTGAAAGGCGCACACTTCATTGAGCTGTGTTGCCAGCGCAAAATCCCGCTCATCTTCCTGCAAAACATCACCGGCTTCATGGTTGGTCAGAAATACGAGAATGAAGGCATTGCTAAAAATGGTGCGAAGCTGGTGACGGCTGTCGCCTGTGCGCAGGTGCCGAAGCTGACGGTGATTATCGGCGGCAGCTATGGCGCAGGCAATTACGGCATGTGCGGGCGTGCCTATGCGCCGCGCTTTCTGTGGACCTGGCCGAACAGCCGCGTCTCCGTCATGGGCGGCGAGCAGGCGGCCAATGTGCTTGCCATGGTAAAGCGTGATAATCTGGACGCGAAAGGCGAGGCTTGGAGCGAGGCGGAAGAAGAAACGTTTAAAGCGCCCATCCGCGCGCAATATGAAGCCCAGGGCCATCCGTATTATGCCTCTGCCCGGCTGTGGGATGATGGCGTGATTGACCCGGCGCAGACCCGCGATGTGCTGGGCCTGTCGCTGTCCGTGGCGCTCAACGCGCCTATCCGCAGGACGCATTTTGGCGTCTTCAGGATGTAGCCGGTGTCGGTTCTTCTCTCACATCAAGACGGCGCCGTCCTTACGCTCACGCTCAATCGGCCAGAGGTGCATAACGCCTTTAACGCTGCGTTGATTGCAGCGCTGCATGGGGCTTTTTCTGAGGTGCCCGCCGATGTGCGGGCTATCATCTTGCGCGGTGAAGGCAAGTCCTTCTGTGCCGGGGCTGACCTGACATGGATGAAGGAAGCATCGGGATATTCCCATGAAGAAAATGTGGCTGATGCGCAGCGTTTGTCGGCCATGCTGAACGCGATTTACCAGTGCCCTGTGCCGGTTATTGCCGATGTCCATGGCGCAGCCTATGGCGGCGGGGTTGGTCTGACAGCCTGCGCGGATATCGCCATTGCGAAGACCGGCACAAAATTCATGCTGTCCGAGGTGCGCTTAGGCCTGACGCCAGCCACCATTTCTCCCTTCGTCTTGCGGGCGATGGGCGAGCGTGTCGCCATGCGCTATTTCGTCTCAGCGGAAGCCTTTGGCCCTGACCTTGCGCTGCGCTGCGGCCTTCTCCAAGGCGTCGACGAAGATGTCGATGGCGTTGCCAAAGCCATCGCCGCCAATGGGCCTGAAGCTGTCCAGGCCGCCAAGGCCTTGGTACGCGATTTCGCTGGTATGCCAGTTGATGATGCGCTGCGAGACGAGACAGCTGAGCGTATCGCCGCGCGCCGCGCCAGCGAAGAAGGCCGGGAAGGGATTGCGGCGTTTTTAGAAAAGCGGTCCCCGGCTTGGAGGGACGCATGAATACGAAAGACGTCGTCCTCCGGCTTGACCGGGGGACCTATCTGTCCGCCTGGCGACAGGTTGATCCATGGATTGCCCGATCAAGTAGGGCAATGACGAGAGGGAGTGTTGGATGACGACGACCCTCCTCATCGCCAACCGCGGCGAAATCGCTCGGCGCATCAACCGCACGGCCCATGCCATGGGCATGCGCACTGTCGCTGTTTATTCCGATGCGGACCGCGGCATGCCGCATATGCGCGAGACGGATGAGGCACTTCACATCGGCCCATCGCCCGCCGCCGAAAGCTATCTGGTCATCGACCGGATTATCGCGGCGGCCCAGCAAAGCGGCGCAACGCTCATCCACCCTGGTTACGGCTTTCTCTCAGAGAATACCGACTTCAGCCAGGCGTGCGATACAGCTGGCATCACCTTCGTTGGCCCGCCAGCTAGCGCCATTGAAGCCATGGGGCTGAAGGATGGCGCTAAGCGTTTGATGGCTGAGGCGGGCGTGCCCGTGGTGCCGGGGTATCATGGCGCTGACCAAAATCCGGATGTGCTCAAAAACGCTGCCGATGACATTGGCTATCCCGTCCTCATCAAAGCCGTGGCTGGCGGTGGCGGGAAAGGTATGCGCAAAGTCGAGGCAAGTGCCGAGTTTGCGGACCAGCTAGCCGCTTGTAAAGGTGAGGCAAAGCGGGCGTTTGGCAACGATGATGTGCTCATCGAGAAATTCGTCTCGTCACCCCGCCATGTGGAAGTCCAGGTGTTCTCCGACACGCACGGCAATCACGTCCACCTGTTTGACCGCGATTGCTCCATTCAGCGGCGCCATCAAAAAATAGTCGAGGAGGCCCCAGCGCCCGGCATTCCGGACGCGGTGCGGGCGAAGATGTATGCTGCTGCGGTGCAGGCAGCCAAATCCATTGATTATGTGGGCGCCGGCACCATCGAGTTCATTCTCGATGCTGAGACCTTTGATTTCTACTTCATGGAAATGAACACGCGCCTCCAGGTGGAGCACCCGGTAACAGAGGAAATCACCGGCGTTGACCTAGTCGAATGGCAGCTGCGTGTGGCTATGGGCGAGTCGATACCGTTGGCGCAGGATGAGATTATCCAGAGTGGCCATGCCATCGAAGTGCGGCTGTACGCAGAAGACCCGGACGCTGGGTTCCTGCCGTCAACAGGGCAGCTTGACCGATTATCGCTGGCTGCTATCGGGGACGGCGTTCGCATTGAGAGCGGCGTTGAAAGCGGCAACCAAATCTCGCCATTTTACGACCCGATGATTGCAAAACTCATCACCGCAGGCGCGTCTCGGGCGGAGGCAACGCGCGGTCTTATCGCCGTGCTGGATGCCAGTATTGTCGAGGGCGTGAAGACGAACCGAGCCTTTCTGGCGCGCACGTTGTCTGCCCCCGCTTTTGCTAAGGCCGACTTAACGACCGCTTTTCTAGAAACCAATGCTAGCGACATTGAAGCGCCGACGTCCGTACCGTCTGACATTGCAACGCTGGCCGCTGAAGCCTTGGTAAGCCTGGCGCCAGCTACCCAGCATGCCACGCTCTGGTCCAAGCAGGGCGCCATTCGGCTGAATGGGTCGCGAGCGCTTTCCGTCAGCCTCGCTGGTCCGGACGGCGAGCCGCAGCGCTTTTCGGTTGGCGCCAACGGTCGCTGGCTAGACGATACGCAGTTTGGAAAACCGGGCAATGCCAAGGCAGTTGTGGTGAGCCAGCACAGCGTCGAAGTCCGCGATGCGGGCCAAACCTACAGCCTCAGCCTGCCTGAAAGCCTGCACGGTAAAGGCGCGGCCCAAGCCGGGCAAGGCGCCGTCACCGCGCCCATGCCCGGCAATGTGCTGTCTGTCGCTGTCACCAAAGGCGCCCAAGTGGAGGCCGGACAGACTTTGATGGTTTTGGAAGCCATGAAAATGGAACACCGGATGGCCGCGCCCAAAGCGGGCCTTGTGAAAGCCCTCCATGTGTCTGCTGGCGCCCAGGTGAAGGACGGTGATATTTTGATTGAGATTGGAGAGGACGAATGAACTTCCCAGCCCTGAATTTTGGCCATGATGAAGAACTGGATATGCTGCGCGAAAGCGTCGCTGCCTTTGCGCGGGATAAGATTGCGCCGCGCGCTGCTCAGATTGATGAGGACAACAAATTCCCGCGGGATCTGTGGCCTCAAATGGGGGAACTGGGCCTGCACGGCATTACAGTGTCAGAGGCGGATGGCGGTGCGGACATGGGCTATCTGGCCCACTGCATTGCGGTAGAGGAAATTACCCGCGCCTCAGCCTCCGTGGGCCTCAGCTATGGGGCGCACTCTAATTTGTGCATCAATCAAATCGCGCGCTGGGGCAATGCTGAGCAAAAGGCGAAATATCTGCCCAAGCTGATGTCTGGAGAGCATATCGGCTCGCTGGCCATGTCAGAACCTGGCTCTGGCTCGGATGTTGTGTCCATGAAGCTGCGCGCGGAAAAGCGTAATGACCGCTACGTCCTGAACGGCAACAAGATGTGGATCACCAACGCGCCGGAGGCGGAAACCCTGGTCGTCTATGCCAAGACCGACATGGACGCTGGGCCACGCGGGATCACCGCCTTCATGATTGAGAAGGATATGGCCGGGTTTTCGGTGGCGCAAAAGCTCGACAAGCTCGGTATGCGCGGTTCTGATACGGCTGAGCTTGTCTTTGAAGACTGCGAAGTGCCCTATGAGAACGTGCTTGGGGAAGAAGGGCGGGGCGTGAATGTGCTCATGTCCGGGCTCGACTATGAGCGCGTGGTGCTGGCCGCTGGGCCGCTTGGCATCATGGCCGCGTGCCTTGATGTGGTCCTGCCTTATGTGCATGAGCGCGAGCAGTTCGGCCAGCCCATCGGCACCTTCCAGCTCATGCAAGGCAAGCTTGCGGATATGTATTCCACCTATTCGGCCTGCCGCGCTTATGTCTATGCCGTCGCCGCTGCCTGCGACCGCGGCGAGACCACCCGCAAAGACGCCGCCGGCTGCATTCTTTATGCGGCTGAAAAGGCCACCCAAATGGCGCTCGATGCCATCCAATGCCTGGGCGGCAACGGCTACATCAATGAATACCCTACGGGCAGACTATTGAGGGATGCAAAGCTGTATGAAATCGGCGCTGGCACCTCGGAAATCCGCCGTATGCTCATTGGCCGGGAGCTCTTTGAAGAGACGGCTTAAAGCGGTTCTCGGTCAAAGTCGACCTTGAATGCAGCGCCATCCCGTCGATGGCCATCGAGCATGCGTCTGGTGATGCGCTCATAATGCTGAATGAAGCTTTTGACCCAGCGTTTGCGGGGTTCTGGAAGGGAGCCTTTGGTCAGTCCCAGCGTGGTTTCCTCTTGCTCGATGCGCCAGTTTAGAACAGCGGAGAAATCCGGGGCATCAATGTGAAAAAAACGGTCCGCTTGGTCCCAAAGCGCTGCATAAGGACCGGATAAGGCGTCCTCTTGCCAGGCGCGCCATGTGCCATTCGGGTCTTTACTTTCTTCTAGCGCATTGATTGGTGCACTCGTCGACGCGGTTTTCTTTGGCAACGCGCCGAGCAGCCAACCCTCAATCAAAATAGCGTCTGCTTTGCCTTCCCAGGCTGTGTTGCCAACTCTGTCGTCACGAGCCTTATCAAACACTGGCCAGGAAACCACAGACTTTCCGGCGCGCAAGGCGCTTAGGGTTTGGACAAGGCGATCCACATCATGTGTTCCTGGCGGGCCGCGTGTCTCGCAAAGGGGGTGGATTTGCTGGGATAAGATTTGTCGTTCTGCCCTTGTTAGATAGAAGTCGTCGAGGCTCAGGGTGGCGACGCGTTTTGACGGCCAGTCGGATAAAACCGTGAGCGCTGTTGTCTTGCCAATACCCTGCGCGCCAGACAGCATAAGCACTGGCGGCTCCTTGCTTTCATCGATGGCGCTGGCGGTCCAGGCTTTGAGGGCATCTGCAAGCTGCGTCACTGCGTATCTCCGCCCGTACATCTTTCTCGCTTGCTGAATTGGTAGGACATAAGGCTATACAAACGCATGCAGGACTTGCGCGACAGAATTCTTATTGCGTTGAGCGTCAAAGGGTTTGCCGATGCAGACGCTCTGGCACCCAGCGTTGAGGTGAGCGCCGCTGAAGTCGCAATGATATTCGACGTCCTGATGTCGGAAGGCCTTGCGAAAACAAAGCTCCTAGGAACCAAGTTAACGGCCAAAGGCATCGCCGAAGCGCGCAAGGCCTGGATGGCGGAACAAGCCCTGGTCGACGGCGGGGTGAGGACCGCTTTGCTGAGCGAATTCGAACCCATTGATTCGCGGCTGAAGAGCTTGGTTTCGGATTGGAACATGAAGAAGACGCCAACTGGTCCCATGCGCAATCACCATGACAATGTGGCCTATGACACCGAGATCACCGACAGTATCGCCAGCGTGCATGATGCCATTACACCGCTTTTAGCAATGCTGTCCGGCATTCTGCCACGGTTTGTCAGCTATACGCGCCGCCTTGAGGAAGCTCTGCAAAAAGTCATTGCCGGGGATGGGCGCTTTGTGGCCGAACCTTTGCTTGATAGTTACAATACTGTTTGGATTGAGCTGCGAGAAGATTTAACACGGCTTTCACAAAAAAATGGATGAAAGCATGCACAGCTCAAAACTGCTCTTGCCTTCGTAAAATTTTGATGAAATTTGTGATCACGAATTAGCGTGAAAGGCGATTGGATCGATGCGGACCTTCTATGTTAGCGGCGCGTTTGTACCAGAGGATCAAGCGCAGGTTTCCGTACTGGACCGTGGCTTCTTATTTGGCGATGCGGTCTATGAGGTGTCGACCGTCATAGGCGGTAAGTTGGTGGACAATGCCGCCCATCTTGCCCGGCTTGAGCGCTCGCTGTCAGAGCTACGCATAGCTCCGCCACTGCCGCTGTCAGACATTCCAGCGCTGCAGAAAGAGCTGATCGCGCGCAATAACCTGAAAGAAGGTGTCCTTTATTTGCAGATATCGCGCGGCTCGGCCGACCGTGATTTTGGTTTTCCAGCCGATCCCAAGCCCGTCTTGGTTATGTTCACGCAGGCGCGGCCAGTTCTCGACGTGCCCGCCGTGAAGACAGGTATCTCCGTTATCAGTTTGGAAGATTGGCGTTGGAAACGCCGCGATATCAAAAGCGTGAATTTGCTGGCGCCCGTGTTGGCGAAGCAGGCTGCGAAAGATGCCGGTGTTGCCGATGCGTGGATGGTGGAAGATGGCGTGGTGACAGATGGCTCTTCCAACAACGCCTATATCGTGACCGTTGATGGGACAATAGTGACCCGTAATTTGGGCAATCATATTCTAGCGGGCATTACCCGAAAGGCCGTTCTGGCGCTTGCCGAAGAGGAGGGACTCACGATTGAAGAGCGCGGGTTTACCCTCGATGAAGCCTATGCTGCTGCGGAAGCTTTTGTGACCAGCGCCTCTACCTTTGTGCTGCCGGTCGTGGAGATCGATGGGAAGGCGGTAAGCCAGGGCGTGCCTGGGCCCATCACACAGAAGCTTCGCCAGCATTATATCGCCTTTGCCGAGGCCACGGCTGATTAAACCGCGCCGCCCCAAAAATCAGGCTGGGGAAAGGCCATCAGTGAGCCTTTAAATCTCATGCCGCCGGGGCGGTCCTTTGCCAGGAGAAGTGGGCCGTCTAGGTCTACCAGGTCTGCATGGGCGGCGATGGCCATTGCTGGGGCCATGGCAAGCGATGTGCCGACCATGCAGCCGACCATGAGCCTAAGACCGGCAGCGCGGGCGTCCTGTGCAAGCGCTAGGGCTTCCGTCAGGCCGCCGGTTTTGTCGAGTTTGATGTTGATCATGTCATAGCGGCCAATAATCTCTGGCAGACTGCCACGGGCATGGACGCTTTCATCTGCACATAGCCAGAAGGGATAAGCTCCTGCTTTTAAAGCCTTATCTTGGCCGGCAGGGAGTGGCTGTTCGACGGCAATGACGTTGCAGTCTTGCAGCGTCGGTACCAACATTTCAAAGTCTGCTAGGGACCAGCCTTCATTGGCATCCACAATCATATCGGCGTCAGGCACTGCGTCGCGGACTGCTTGAAGTCTTGCGATGTCGTCCTTGCTGGCTAACTTGATTTTGAGGAGCGGACGGTCTTTCTGCTTGGCTGCATTTGCCGCCATTTTGTCAGCGGTATCGTAGCTGATGGTATAGGCGGTGGTGAGGGGTGCGGCAGTATCGATGTTCAGCTTATTCCATATTGATGTCCCCGATTGCTTTGCTTCCAGGTCCCACAAGGCCGCATCCAGCGCAAAGCGCGCTGCGCCCGCGGGCAATTCGTCTTGCAACACGTCACGCGGATTTTGGACGGGCAGGCTGTCATTTAGCGGCTGTATCTGCGCTATAACGCTATCCAGGCTTTCCCCATAGCGCGCATAGGGAACACACTCGCCTCTTCCGATATGGGTGCCGTCAGTGACGGTACACAAAACAACGTCCGCAGCATCCTTGCTACCTCGGGCAATGGTAAAGCGTTGCGCAAGCGGCCATTTTTCGGCCTGCGCAGTCACCTTAAGCATCTAGATTGTCTATGATGGGGTCTACGCCATAGCGATACGGGTCGGTTGCTGGCAGGCTGTATTTGTCCTCTAGCTCTGCAAGCAAAGCTTTGGCCGCATCTTCTTCCAGCGCTTTGGTATTAATGGCCATGCCGACAAACTTCACATCGGGGTTTGTAAGTTTCGCTACGGCCAGGTTTTGCGCCATGCACGCGCCGATATCGGGGATAGGATAATGGGGCAAGCCGCGCATATGGGTGCGGGTTGGCTCATGACAAAGCACCAAAGCATCCGGCTGCGCGCCGTGGATAAGGCCGGTTGAGACGCCGGCAAAACTGGGGTGGAAGAGGGATCCTTGCCCTTCCACAATGTCCCAATGGTCCGGGTCATTGGCAGGCGATAGCTCCTCCACGGCACCAGAGATGAAGTCGGCAACCACCGCGTCAACGCTGGTGCCTTCGCCCACAATCAATATTCCAGTCTGGCCGGTGGCGCGGAAGGTGGCTTTCATGCCGCGTGCGCGCATGCCGCTCTCCAAACACAGGCCCGTATACATTTTCCCGCAGGAGCAATCCGTGCCAACGCCCAGGAGACGCTTGCCTGGTCGCTTCGCACCCGTCGCTACCTCCAGGCCCCCTGGGGAGAAGCGCACATCATGGAGCGCGCGGCCAAGCCGGTCGGCTGCTTCCTTCAGTTCGGGCACGTCGCTAAGCCTATTGTGAAGCCCGGCGGCTAAGTCAAAGCCAGCCTCTAGGGCGTCGAGCAGAACTTTCATCCAGCTCGGTGAAACTTTGCCGCCGCGGTTCGCAACGCCGATCACCATGGTCTTTGCCCCTGCTTGAAAGGCGTCTTTTGGCGATAAATCGGGGAGGTCTAGGCTGACAGCGCAGCCATCCAGGCGCAGCTGGCCCACGCAATCATCGGGGCGGAAATCATGAATGCCGCGTGCGGTTTTGGCCGCGAGCGCATCCGGCGCATCGCCGAGGAACAACAGGTACGGCTTTTTGATGTCAAACATGGTATTTCCTCACAACACGGGGGCTGATGCTGGTCAAGATTTCGTAATCAATCGTTCCAGCCCAGGCCGCCATTTCAGTGACGGTGGTCGTGCCTAATATCTCCACAGGCGTCCCCCGTGGCTGCGGCCCAATTGCTGAAATATTTGTGATCACAGAATCCATTGAGATGCGGCCTAAGATGGGACATATGGCTCCGTCAACCCTTACATGGCCCGCGCCGTCAATTATTCTATGAAGCCCGTCTGCATAGCCAATGCCAATGGTAGCGACAGTCATAGGTTCTTGCGCAATGAATGTACTTCCGTAGCCGACGGGATCGCCCTTTTCTATGCTGCGTGATTGCAGCAGCGGCGCAACTAGTCGCACTACCGGAGAGAGCGGGCTATCAAGCGTTGGCCTTGGGTTGCCGCCGTAGAGCCCAATACCGGGACGCGCGACGTCGCCGATAAAGTCCTTCCCATTGAGAATGCCGCCGGAATTGGCCCAGGAGGTGGCAAGCCCTGGGAAGGCGGCGGCCAAGCTCTTAAAAGCATCGCGCTGTTTTGCGTTGAGCGCATGATCCGGCGTGTCGGCACAAGCAAGATGGCTCATGATTCGGTCGACGCCCGCCGATGTCAGGTCGTCCGTGGTCAGCTGTGACGCGTTATCAAGACTGCAGCCCAGGCGGTTCATACCTGTATCAATATGCAGGCTTGCCGGTCCGCCTCCGGCATTGGCCCAGGCTTGAAGTTCCTCTGGGCTGTTGAGGACGGGGCGCAGCTTTGCCGCTTTCATACTGGGGATATCGTCATCGCTCAGCCCGCTGAAGACGTTAATAGCCGCTTCTGGTAGAAGGGTTCGCAACTCTAGCGCTTCAGCAAGGGTTGCGACGAAAAAGTGCTTACATCCTGCTTCTGCTAGTGCTGGCGCTGCCCGGTCCATGCCGGTGCCATAGGCGTTCGCCTTTACCGTTGCGCCGCAGTCTTTCGGGCACCGGCTCGCCAGCAGTTTCCAGTTTGAAACCAGCGCACCCAGCGATACGTGGAGGACGGCTTGATCATGTGGTGCGTTCATATCTTAGTCGAATATGAGACTGGGAAGCCAGGTGGCAACATCTGGCAATAAGGCAAGCAAACCCAGTGCAGCTATCTGTATGGCGACAAAGGGAATGGCACCGCGATAAATGTCGCCCGTTGAGATACCGTCGGGCGCCACACTCCTAAGATAAAACAGCGCAAACCCAAAAGGCGGCGTCAAGAAGCTGGTTTGCAGATTGATGGCGATCATGATGGCGAGCCATACCGGATCTACGCCCAGGATGAGCAGGCTAGGCGCCACAATTGGCACGACGACGAAGACGATTTCAATGAAGTCTAGGAAGAAGCCCAGGAAGAACATGAGCAGCATGACAGCGAGCATGGCGCCAGTGGCGCCGCCTGGCAGGTCAGTGAGCAGCTTGTGGACAGTATCGTCCCCGCCGAGCCCTCGAAAAACCAGAGAAAACAGAGCAGCACCGATGAAAATCGTAAAGACCATGGTGGTGACTTCCATGGTCGATTCCAGCGCTGGCTGCATCACTTTGGCGACCATAAGCTGGCGGATGGCGATCAGGATCCCGACGGTTGTTTTGAGAATGAGGATGCCAGCAAAAATCTGCATGACCGTGCCATAAAGGCCGCCTTGTCGCGCTGCTTCAAAGACGGTACCGGATAGCGCCAGCACGATAAGAATAGCTAGGCTGATAAGAGCGGCGATGATGGGAAGCGCCAATCGACCGTCACAGCAGCGCAGGCCCCCAAGCAGCAAAGCCCCAACAGCGCCAATGGCAGCCGCTTCAGTAGGTGTTGCCAGGCCTGTTAGGATAGATCCCAAAACAGCCAGAATGAGAACAACCGGCGGCATCATCGCGGCAAGCGCTTTGGTTATGAGGCCGTCTTCGCGTTCTCCTTCGCCAACAAGCGGCGGCGCACTCTCAGGCTTTAGCCATGCCGTAACGGCGGCGTAGAGCATGTAAAGGGCGACTAGGCCTAGGCCTGGCAGGAGGGCGCCTGCAAACAGATGCCCAACAGAGAGGGGCGCAAAAGCGAAGATACCCTGGGCTTGCTGGGCCTCTTGATAGGCATTGCCCATCACGTCGCCAAGCAGGACAAGCACAATGGACGGCGGGATGATTTGGCCAAGCGTTCCTGACGCAGCAATCGTGCCCGTCGCTAAGCGCGCATCATAGCCGCGGCTCATCATGGTTGGTAGGGACAGGAGGCCCATGGTCACGACTGTGGCGCCGACGATCCCAGTGGAGGCGGCTAGGAGAGCGCCTACCAGGATCACACTGAGACCCAGCCCACCACGGCGGTTGCCGCCTGGACGAATTCCATGTCGACACTCATTCCGGGCCACACGGGAGCGTTCCAGAAGCACGCCCATCAAAATGAACATGGGCACTGCCAGTAAAACCTCGTTCTTGATGAGGCCGAACATGCGTTCTGGCAGCAAAGTCACGAAGCTGGGGTCAACGAAAACGTCAATCACGCCGGCATTGGCCAGAACTGCCGCGAGCCCGGCAAAAGCGAGGGCAACGCCGGCAAGAGTGAAGGCGACTGGATACCCCGCCATGATCGCCGCGCATAAAGCAGCGAACATGATGAGCGCCAAAACACCGCCAGCGTCTATCATGTGCCCTGACCTCGCAGGATCAGCAGGGAGCGCAGGATGAGGCTGACGCTTTGAACCGCCATAAGCACAGCAAAGACGAGGATGAGCGTTTTGAGTAGGAAAACGGCTTGGATGCCGCTCGTCTCAATTGACCCTTCCCTGAGAGCCCAGCTTTCCGCCACATAAGGCGTGCCTGCAATGCAGATGAGCGTGAGAACGGGCCAGAGGAACAGAATGGTTCCCAGTAAATTGACCCAGGCTTTACCTCGCTCTGACATCCGGTGGTAAAACAAGTCCACACGTACGTGGCCATCCTTCAGCAGCGTATAGCCGGTAGCGCCTAAGAAAAGCAGGGCGTTCAAGTAAATGAGCGCTTCTTGCGCAAAAATCGAGCTGGTGCGAAACACGGCCTGCGCCAGGATGAGGCCAAACTGCCAGAGCGCCAAGACCAGCGCGCTCCAGCAAATCATCTTGCCAATCCAGCGGTTTAGCGCGTCACAAAGCTGCGCGGTGCGCTCCATTGAGGCCCTCTTTTGAAAGTAGAAGACGGCCTGCTAGCAAAAAAAATGGCGTTAGACTAGCTCAGCGCTTGTGCGCGCGCTGCGGTAAAGGCGCCTTGCGCGACCGTTTCCCAGCTACGGGCAGTTTTGAGCGCGTCTTGGAAGCTTGCAACAACGCGGCCTACAAGCGCGTCCTCAGCGGCGATTTCTTCCATGATAGCTGCTGCCTCTCGCTGGGCCGCTGCCATGATATCGCTAGGGAAGGTGCGGGGCGTAATACCGTGTTCTGACTTGAGAACCTCAAGCGCTTCGGCATTACGGGCATTGTATTCTGCCAGCATCAGATGCGTTTCAGCCGCGCAGGCAGCCGCAATCGCTTCTTTTTGCGCTTCATCGAGGCTTTCATAAACCTCTTTGTTAACGCCCAACGCTAGCGTGGAGCCAGGTTCATGAAAGCCTGGGCCATAGTAGTATTCAGCGGCGGTATGCAGGCCGAGAGCCAGGTCATTCCAAGGGCCAATCCACTCGGTCGCATCGATATTGCCTTGGCTGAGCGCAAGATAAAGCTCGCTGGCTGATTTGGTCACCGGCGTTGCCCCCAAACGGCGCATGATTTCCCCGCCGAGGCCGGGCATACGGATGCGCAGGCCTTTCAGGTCGTCGAGAGAGTTGATTTCTCGTTTGAACCAGCCGCCCATTTGCGTGCCGGTGTTGCCGGCTGCAAAAGGTTTGATATTGAATTTGCCGGAGAGCTCATCCCAAAGCTCTTGGCCGCCTTGGAAGTGTATCCAGCCAGCCTGCTCATCGGCCGTCATGCCAAAGGGCACGCTGGCGAAGAAGTTGTAAGCTTTTGATTTGGCTTGCCAATAATATTCACCGCCGTGGTACATATCGGCCTTGCCAGATGAGACTGCATCAAAGGCGTCAAATGCGCCGACGAGGTCGCCAGCTGCGTAAAGCCGGATATCGAGGGTGCCGCGGCTTATCTTGGTGATGCGATCGGCGAGCCGTTGTGCGCCTGTTCCAAGGCCAGGGAGGCTTTTGGGCCAGGTTGTCACCATCCGCAGCGTGCGTTTTTTGACTGGTGCCGCGGCTTGTTCATCAGCCCCAGCATTTTCCCCAGAGCAGGCTCCTATGCTGGCGGCCGCGACCCCAAAAGCAAGCATTTGACGGCGACTAGGCCGTTTGTGGTTGTCATCCATCCCCAGGGTCTTTCTTTATTTGTCTTTAAAGCGCGACCAGCCATTCGCGCCGAGCCGCTCCATGGGCCGAAAGCGGGACTTATAGTCCATCTTGGCCGAGCCTTCTATCCAATAGCCCAGATACACATAGCGCTGGCGGCGCTGCAACGCGGCGGCGATATGGTGCAGGATGATGTAGGTGCCAAGCGAGCGCTTGTCTTGGCTGGTATCAAAGAAACTATAGACCATGCTCAGACCGTCGCTGAGCATATCGCTTAAGCAGCATGCAACCAATTGGCCCGGCTGGCCGGTCTCGGTCGGCAAGCGGTATTCAAACAGCCGCGTGTCGACAGGCGAATGCTCCACCATGTCCGCATATTCCTGAAAATCCATATCTGCCATGCCGCCAGAAGGATGGCGCCCTGACAGATAAGACTTGAGAAGGCGGAACTGCTCGCGCGTCGCGATGGGGTCTGTGATGGTCACCACGAGATCGTCATTGCGCTGACTAATCCGCCGCATATTGCGCGACTGTTCAAATTCATCGGCAATCACGCGCACTGAGATGCAGGCGCTGCAATTCTCACAAGCCGGGCGGTAGGCCACCGATTGTGACCGGCGAAAGCCAACACGGCTCAGAGCATCATTGAGCGGGATCGCTTCCTCACCGCGCAGCTCAGTAAACACCTTGCGTTCTTGGCGGCCTTCCAAATACGGGCAGGGCGCAGGCGCCGTTACATAAAACCTTGGAAACTGGAGGGACTGGTCCGTCACAACTCGCGTTCTTTGCCCGCAGCATTAATCCTTGAGTAACCTTAGGCGCGAGCTGCATCGCAAACCAAGCGGTTTCCTTGGTTAACGCGCACTTTTTTTCGCACTGCGTCAAATCTGGGTCAGAATATACGTAATTTAGACTAGTTTTGCCCAAAATCAGGGGCCAGCACGGGGGCTTCGCGCAGCAGCAAGAGCGTCACGCGTTTGTTTTCAGGTCGTAATGGCTCGTCTGGGAAAAGTGGCTCCGTGGCTGCCATGCCAGTCACTTCGGAGAAGCGATCTGGCCGCACTTTTGCAGTGCGGATAACTCGGCGAGCTGCGTTGGCACGGTCGGCGCTGAGTTCCCAATTGCTATAATCAGCGCGCGCAGCAGGAGACGAATCTGTGTGGCCCGAAATCGCTATTCTGTTTGGTAGCCCTTGGATGACCCGCCCAACCATAGACAAACGCTCGGTCGCAAAAGGATAGAGCTGTGCCGCCCCGCGCATGAACATGGAGCGTTGGTCTTTGTCGATAAGCTGTATGCGCAGGCCTTCTGGTGTTTGTTCGACAATGATTTGGTCTTGGTGCCTTTGCAGTGTTTCGGATTCTTGAATAGCGGTTTTCAGCGCTTGCTGAACCGTGCCGAACATTTTGTCTTCGCGGGTGACGATTTTTGCATCCCAATCCTGTGCGGCACGCTCTTCGGCGATGCCTTGGCGGTAAGATTCGCCTGACTCAGCGCTTGCGTCCATCGTTGTATTGGAGACTTGTTGCGGTGCGTCGAAGGAAATTGTGGCCGAGCCGGAGTTGGAGGCTCCTGTGCTCTCAATGTTGGTGCCCGCCAAAATGCCGCCCGCGCCCGAAGAGTTAGACATGGAGGCATTGGTCGGTGTGAAATAATCTGCCAGGCCCTGAAGGGTGACTTCATCAGACACATTGAGCAGCCACAGCAGCATGAAAAACGCCATCATGGCGGTGGTAAAGTCAGCATAAGCAACCTTCCAAGCGCCGCCATGGTGCCCGCCGCCGGACACCTTCTTGACCTTTTTGATAACAATGGGCCGTTCGTTTGACATGTTGCCTGCTTCGCTGATGACGCACGTCTATGAGCATCTATGTACAGGGCATGCCTTGCCAGGGGGTTAAGTTGCCAGGGGGCTAAGTGGAGGGGGTTGGCGTTTGATCCCACGGATTGATGACCTCCACACCCATTGGTACAAAATCGCCTATATTTCGCGTAACGACGACCATTTTATGCACGATTGCCGTAGCTGCTATCCAGGTGTCACGTTCTGGCCTGGGATCAGGGATCTGAAGTGCTGCACAGGTTTGGGCGATGTCTTCGTCGATCGGCAGCCACTGGTTTTCAAATGTCGGCATAACCTTTTGGGTAAGCCAGGTCCTCAGCATCTCCCCTTGTTTTGAATCGCGGCGTTCAATGCGATGGACGCCTACTTCGAGCTCCATCAAGGTCACAACGGACAGGTAAAACAGGGCCGTGCTAGCTGAGGAGACCCAAGTCACAACATTTTTATCAGCGCGTCCGTCCCCGACCTTTCTAAGCTCGGAGACGACATTGGTATCCAATAAAAACACTAATCAAATGCGGCTGGCTTGGCCGACATGCTTAGCTTGGCCGGTTCGAATTCAATGTCGGACAACCCCTGCATGGATAGGCACTCTGCCAAGGTTGGCGTTTGTTTGGAGAGCCGTTCAAAAGCTTCATAGGTTAGAAGCACATGCGCAGGCCTGCCCCTGTCCGTGATCAGAACTGGACCTTGCTGGGCTGCTTTCTTGGCTTTTCCAACGTCTTGGTTGAGCTCTCGACTTGAAATCTTGGTGATCACGAAGATAATCTCCATTATGTAGGTATGTACCTACATTAGGTCATTGCTGATGGGAAAGCAAGCGAGCGGACTATATCTCCGCGCCCAGTTTCTTCACTTCAAACCCCTGGCTTTGCAGGTCCTCAACGATGTGCTGCAAGCGCTCTTCATCACGCGTTTCCACGTCGAGATCACAGAAGGTGCCTTTGGCGGGTAGGTTTGTGTGGAGCCTGTGGTGGTTCACATCGATAATGTTGCCGCCGTGGTCTGCGATGGTTTTGGCAATTTTGACCAATTGTCCTGGGATGTCCCGCATGCGGACACGCAGCCGGGCAAGACGGCCCTCGCGAATAAGGTCACGCACTAAGATGGCCGAGAGCAGTCGGGGGTCGATATTGCCGCCGCAGATGACAAGGCCCACTTTGCGCTCCTTGAAACGTTCTGGATAGGCGAGGACGGCTGATAGGCCGGCAGCGCCCGCGCCTTCTGCCACCGTTTTCTCAACATTCAGCAGCATGGAGACGCCGTGCTCAAGGTCATCTTCGGTGACGGTGACGATATCGTCCACGAGGTCGCGCACAATGGTCTGGGTTATGGCACCCGGGTATTTCACCGCAATGCCTTCAGCGAGACTGTCGCCGCCGCACTCCATCTCCACCCCTTTGATAGCGGCAAGCATTGATGGAAAAAGCTCAGCTTGAACACCAACGATTTCGATATCTGGATTCAGGCTACGCGCTGCCGTTGCCATGCCGCTGATTAAGCCGCCGCCGCCGATGGGGATCACCAGCACCTCAATGTCTGGAAAGTCTTCCAGCATCTCCAGCGCAATCGTGCCTTGTCCAGCGATAACGAGCGGCTCGTCAAAGGGATGCACGAACACGCGATTTTCAGCCTCGGCAATCTGCTCGGCGTGCTCTGTGGCTTCTTCCAAGACACTGCCATGCACGATCACCTCAGCGCCCAGCACCGCGGTATTTTCGATTTTTACCAGCGGCGTGCCTTCCGGCATCACAATCTTTGCAGGAATTCCCAAACGGGTTGCATGATAAGCAACCCCTTGCGCGTGATTGCCGGCAGACATAGCGACGACCCCGCGCTGGCGTTCTTCTTCTGACAGCTGCAAGAGAAAATTGAGCGCGCCGCGTTCTTTGAAGGCGGCTGTGAACTGAAGGTTTTCAAACTTTAAGATAAGCTCGCAACCGGCGATGGCTGACAGGGTTCGAGAGACATCACAGGGTGTTCGCCGTATCTCGCCCGCGATGGCCGCAGCGGCCTTGTGCACATCCTCCGGCGTGACCAAAGTATTTCCAGATTTGGCGGCGGCGTCCACGTGATACCCTTCCTCAATTACTATGATGGAGCGCTACCATGACTAACGTTTTTCACAAAGCGCTTCCTCCTCAAAGTATTGGCCGCAACTCTTCAAGACTTTGAGACACACGCACGTCCTTTGAACTTTCAATGGATTGCTGCTGTGTATCGGATTACTGGTTAATCTCAGGTGTAGCAAAAGAGGGAAGCAGAGCCATGCGCTGTGCGTTTTTGGGCTTGGGTGTGATGGGGTTTCCCATGGCTGGGCATCTAGTGACCGCTGGTCAAGATGTGGTTGTGTATAATCGGAGCGCTGACAAAGCCGCCCGTTGGGCAGAGGCGCATCAGGGGCGGGCAGCGCCAACGCCAGCTGCCGCGGCTGAGGGGGCTGATTTCGTTTTCGCCTGCGTTGGGCGCGATAAAGACCTGGAAGACGTCACGCTCGGGGGTGAGGGGTGTTTTGCTGCGATGGAGAGCGGAAGCATCTTTGTTGACCACACAACCGTCTCCGCAAACATTGCCCGGCGCCTTGCAGAAGCTGGTGCAGAGCACGGTATTGGCGTGCTGGACGCGCCTGTGTCTGGCGGCCAGGCTGGCGCGGAGAATGCGGCTTTAACCATCATGGTTGGCGGCGCGGCGGATGTGTTTGCCAAGGCGGCGCCGGTCATGGAGGCTTATGCCCAGAAGATTGGCCATATGGGCCCTGCAGGCTCTGGCCAAACGACGAAGATGGTGAACCAAATCTGTATCGCAGGTTTGCTCCAAGG
>CAKZYD010000012.1 GCA_937884085.1 uncultured Sphingomonadales bacterium
ATAGCCTTGAAAAAACGCCCGCGCGACTGCGATCTGTTTTTCAATCCGCGCAATGGAGCGCAGCATGCGCTGCCTAGCAGTAGCCTTGTCTTTATCCTGATTGACCGCATCGCATAGGGTTTGCAGCGCAAGGGCGGAGTAGCGATCGGAGCCCTTGGCCGCACGTGCGCTAGATGCAAAGAGCAATGCTGCTGCACTGCCGGCTATGAAACTGCGTTTTGTGAGGGAGCGCGGCGTCATGACGTCATCCTTTACACTGAATCAGGATGGTCCGCTCAAGGCCCGCATAGCGGTGGACAAGAGCCGCGCGATACTCCTCATTGGCCATCATCTCCAGAAAGTTTCGACGTTCGGGATACCGCACCAGCAAAACCTTGTCCCAGTCAGTTTCCGGCGTTCCCGCCAACCCAATAAACACCTGCTCACATGGGCCGTCATAGAGTAGCTGCGCTTTGCTTACGGCGCCAACCGCCTGAACAAAGGCATGCTGATAGCGCCTGTAGGCCTCAATACCAGTAGAGCCTTCGAACTCTGAACCAGCCGGATAGTTTGCTTGGTCACGGAACTTCAGGAGGTTCAACATCACAATGGGCGCTGTTTGATCGCCATCCCGCATGGCGCGTACCTGGTCTGCAGTGGGATCGATACTGGGATCTATGTTTTCTAGAGAAGGACTTGGCATGGACCAACTGGCCTGATTGAGGAGATGGATGTGCAGATTAGGCAGACCCCTTTCATACAGGCAGCGCTTATCCTTTCAAGTTCGATTGCACTAGGGTAATCCCCATCGGACGCGAAGACACATAAAGGGGTAGCCATGACACAAAGACTGACGGGCAAAGGCGCTATCGTTACCGGCGGCTCAGGCGGCATTGGCGCTGCCATTGCAAAGCGACTGGCCGGCGATGGGGCCAAGGTGATTGTTCACTATGGATCAAACGCAGCCGCAGCTGAGGATGTGGTCACAGACATTCAAGCGGCGGGCGGTCAAGCGGTGGCGATGCAAGGGGATGTGCGGCAGGTCGATAGCTTACAAGCATTCTTCAAGGCCGCGCGCGCCGAGCTGGATAGCTATAACATCCTCGTCAACAACGCAGGGGTTGCCACTGGCGCACCGATTGGCGACGTGGTTGAAAAGCAGTTCGATAAAGTCTTTGCGATTAATGTGAAGGCAGTGCTTTTTGCCATGCAAGACGCCCTGCTCAACATGGCTGAGAACGGGCGGGTCGTGAACATCGCCTCGTCGGTGACGGAGTTCAATAACCCAGGTCTCAGCGTTTATTCCGCCTCCAAACATGCAGTGCGTGGTTTGACCAATGTAGCAGCGAAAGAGTTGGGCGAGCGCGGCATCACAGTAAACGATTTGATGCCCGGCCCTGTAGAGCCAGGCATGTTTGAAACCGCGTCAGAAAGTCATCGGGACTTTGCCATTAGTTCCACCCCCTTCAAACGTCTTGGAACGCCGGAGGATGTAGCTGACGCCTGCGCCTTTCTTGCGAGCGACGACAGCCGATGGATTACAGGCCAACACATCCTCTGTAACGGAGGAGCCCTGATTTAACGGCTTTCTTTGTCTTCCGCTTTGCTGTCGAGATACTCTAGATATTCTGATGTCTCAAAAACCAGCTCGTCCCACTGATTTTCCTGCAGGATTTCAGGAACGTACTTCTTAAATCCTGCAATGACGTCATCAGGCAGAGCCTCTAGACCGCTAATCTTTGCGCCAAAACCGCGCAAAGAGCTGCCACCAGGACGGCCACGCATCCGCATCCATGGCGACCATGGAATTTTGTTTTGAATTTGCGTGTGGGCTGGCGCCGATTTCACATCTGGATCAAGAACATCAGCAAGATCAGCTGACCATGTCATAAAGCTGTTACTGTAAGCGGTGTCGCTGCCCGCTGCTTCGACGGGGTAGTCACTAGCTGGGAAGAAGCTGGGACCCTGCTCAATCGACTGAGAGGCCACGAAAACACGGTCACCAATCACTTCGATGGGCAGAAAGTCAGGCGTATAGGCCATGGCTTCCACCTCGCCCGGCCTGTAGGTCCTTTCAACAGGCCCCAGCTGAAAATTAATCAATTCAATGTGCTCACCCGTGAAGGGATTATCCCATTCTTCTATTGGGGTATCGCTGTCAAACTCCGTGTAGTAGCCAGCCTCAAACTTGGTCATGACATATTCGTTCTCACCAGTTTTTTTCCAACGATCGATAAGAAGGTTATTCATGGTAAAAAGAGGCACGAAATTGCCGTTGTGCGGGTCGCCATACACGTTAAGGCGCATAAACGTGTAAACAGGCTCATCAGCCAAAGACCCGATGATTTTAATGAGGGTCTCGAATTTCTTTTCAGGCGTGCTTAAATCAACGCTCGCTTTCTTTTTGGCCGATGCCGGTGTTGCTCCCATTGCTAAGGCGCCTGCCCCTGCAGCCAGAACCGATTTTAAGCCTGTACGTCGATCAAATCCGTCCATAGCGAACCTCCTTTTTTCTTTGACCAACTTGTCGCATCCAGCGTCTGGGATTAAACTGTTTTGGTCAAGCGGCGGATATTTTTATCCGGTGATCCAAGCAGCAGCCCAAAATCCAATGCTTGCTGTGATAGCAGAAACCGCGCCGCCCCAGCCTGTATCGATCAAGGCGACAGACAACTTGTAGTTTCGCAGCGTCGATAGATTGGTCATGTCGTAGGTACCATAGGCGATGAGGCCAAGAAGAGCGCCGCGCCAAGCCGCATCCACCCAATTCCCTGTTTTGAGAGCTGGCGCGACGGCAAAAATCAAGACGGCCACGACGTAAAACAGATAGAATATGGCCGCTGGGATGAGATTAATCTGATCTCTTAGCATCTGGCCCAGCATATCCGTAAACATCGGCTTCATCACTGTCATGAGCCATGCCCCATCAATGACCAGAAAGGCGACTATGGCAATTAGGTAAACCAGGGTCCATTGACCAAATGACAGCGTTTGGGTCACCACCTATGTCTCATTTTCCGGCTTCACGTGTTTTGCCTCACCATCAATCACGATGCCGTCCCCCGGGTTTTGCGGCGGCCACGGTCGGTCGGCTTGGGCATGGCGGTCAGGCGGGCTTGGCATAAAAAAGCGCCGACGAATGAAAAAATAGGCGGCGATGACGATAGCCAGCCCGACAAAAAACAAAACGATATACAGCAGCACGATACCGATGAAGATGGCAGCGATAATTGACAGTATCGCAACCACCACCCCGACCAATCGTTGCCAAAGGGTAGCGGATTGATAATCAAGATATGGCCGCGCCATCGCGCTGTCTCCGAAACATGTCGTCCTTCACTATACGTGCTTTGTGCACGAAGGATGCGTTTTCTCAAGACGGCAGACGAAATTTGTTACGAATTCTAAGGCGCGTTCAAACAGCAGACCCAAGCTGTCCGGGTTTTTCTGCCACCACTGGCGACTGTAGAGGTACTGGATCAGCTGCTTGTGCAAAGGCATATCCAAAAAAGGCACCTGTCGCGACAAGAACAAGAATAGCTTTCATAGTTGGTCTCCGAGGTAGCAGCATCAAATACTGAGCAAATCCCGGGCCAATCTAAAAAATGCCATTATTTCAATATGTTGGAAAATCTCGGTCACTCTTTCCGGCAAAAAATGTTAGAGTTTTACACACTTTCTAGTCCATTTGTGCCGAACAGAGACGCCAGTAATAGGAAAGAAAAGACCGGCAGCGTTATGGACTTAGGCCGTAGACTCATAAATAGAGATGCCCGTGACGCAGCGAAAAACAAAGCCTGGCAAGGAGATAGGAGCGGCGCGATGCCACAGCATCGCAACCGAAGAAGCGACGCTGTCCAAGCTTTGTTTTTCGCGCGCCGCTCAAGCGGTGGCCCAGAGAGGGATTTTCGGTGCGTCGAGACCTCTCCCAAACTTATTTGACAGAAATTGGCTGGCAGCCCGCTTTCAATCCCTCTACTGCCCAAAATCCCTCTCTGGGCCATCCCGGGCGTCTCCATTTATGAGTCTACGGCCTAGTCCACAGTGCGACTGACTTCTCCAACATTGCTGAACGCGCCTGCCTGACTATATAGGCACCACGCAGCGCAGGCTTATTTTTTCGGGGCCATCCATAAAGCGCTAAAGAAAGACGCGATTGGCTATGGATTATCTCTTGGTCGCCGGCGGGCTTACGCTGCTTGTGCTGGCTGGTGATGCGCTGGTCCGCGGCGCCGTGGCGGCAGCGCTTAAGCTTTCCATGTCACCGCTTTTGATTGGCGCAACCATTGTCGCTGTTGGCACCAGTGCGCCAGAGTTGGTAGTGGGCATAGATGCGGTGCTAAAAGGCGCCCCCACATTAGCCTTAGGCAACGTTGTTGGCAGCAACACAGCAAATATACTGCTCGCGATTGGCCTTCCGGCGATTATTCTACCAGCGTCGACGGCGGCTTCGGGTATGGCGCGCACAACCCTCATCATGCTCGCTGCCACAGCAATTGTGCTAATCGCAGCAGTCAGCAGCCCAATTTCTTGGCCCATTGGCTTGGTCTTCTTGGTCTTGCTTGCCCTTTTTGTCCTTGATTCCATGCGGTCCGCCCGGCGAGCAAAAGCGCTGACAGGCGCTGAAGACAACCTTTTGGATGAGGAGGTCGACCTTGAGGAGGCCGAACGCATGAGCCCTGTGGCGGCCGGTCTTTTCCTATTGGGCGGCTTGCTCGGAGTCATCGTTGGAGCGGATATGCTTGTAGATGGCGCCGTTTCAATAGCCATGGACTTAGGCGTGTCAGAGGCCGTCATCGGCCTCACTTTGGTGGCCGTTGGAACCTCCCTCCCCGAACTCGCAACAGCGTTAGTTGCGGCCTATAAGGGCCATGCAGATGTGGCAATTGGCAACGTGATTGGATCTAATATCTTCAACCTACTAGGCATCATAGGCGCCAGTTCGCTCTTCGGCGACATCCCAATTCCCGCATCCTTTTGGGCTTTTGATTTTTGGGTCATGGTGGCCGCGAGCCTCGCCATCCTGCCCTTCTGCCTTTTAAAAACAGACATTGGCCGCTTTGCTGGCGCGATCTTCTTCGCTGCCTATTGTGGATATATTTGGCTGACGGCCGGCCAAGCCTTGAAATCTCAAAGTGGGCGGATTGAGACCGCCTTTGTAGCGGTGGAGCAAACATGACGGCCATATTCATCACAGGAGCGGGCAAACGCATTGGCCGGGCTATAGCTATTGCCGCCGCCCGTGAAGGCTATGATATCGCCGTTCACTACAACACCTCTCCCGACGCTGCAGAGGCCGTCGCAGCGGACATCAAGAATCTAGGCCGCCAAGCAGCCATAATACAAGCCGACCTCGCAGATGAGAGCGCTGTCATAGGTCTGATAGACCAAGCAAGCAAAGCGCTCGGCAAACCGATTACAGGTTTGATCAACAATGCATCTCTGTTTGTTGATGATGATTGGGACAGTGGGGCCGGAACCACATGGGATCGGCATATGGCGATCAACTTAAGAGCGCCCTATTTGCTCTCGCGCGACCTACGTAAAAACCTGCCTGTCTCCATGGCGGGCGTCATTATCAACATCATCGATCAGCGCGTTTGGCGGCTCAACCCTAGTTTCTTTTCTTATACCATTAGCAAATCAGCCCTCTGGACGATGACCAAAACGCTGGCTCAGGCGCTCGCGCCGGATATTCGGGTAAATGGCGTTGGACCAGGGCCTGTGTTGCAGAGCATTCATCAAGATAGTGCCGCCTTTTCAACCGAAGCGGAGAACACACCCTTGGGCGTATCGGTAGATCCAGAAGAAATTGCAGCGGCGTGCCTCTATCTTCTCAAGGCTGAGAAAGTAACCGGTCAAATGATCGCCGTGGATAGCGGACAGCATTTGAGCTGGAAAACACCGGATGTTGTTCACGACTAAAGGTGTCAGGCAAACACCACATTTTATGCTGTTAAAAACTCTATAACATCCTGAGATCACCGGCTTTTATTGTCGCCGAGGATGAGGTTTTGCACATTCGCTTTAATCGCATTGAGTGCATTTCACCGGCAATACCCATTTATTTCTGATACATATTATTTCTATGTTGACATATCTTTTATATATAAAAAACAATACTTTAACTAATTTGCCTAATTTTCGAGCAGGTTTATATGACAGACTTGTTAACCAATGAAATCAAGGGCTGCAGCGATTTGCTCCACAAAGTTTTCCACAGATTGGGGGAAAAACCTTTTTGAGTGTTTTTAGTGCTTCTAAACCAAATGATTCGCACCGATATTCAGACTATGCAGTTCACCTTGAAGCACCAGCCTTTTCTCCATAAATTATTGCCATGAAAGCCCCTGCTGATCGCACCAAACGGCCAGACGACGACGTTTTGCGTCTACCAAAATCTGGCAAGGGGATCAGTCAACATGCTGACTTAAAAACATGCATACGCGCTATTCGCAATGCCGCCAAGGCGATGCCGAGCGGCCCGGGCGTCTATCACATGATCGATCAGTCTGGGGACGTGATCTATGTTGGCAAAGCGCGAAATCTGAAATCGCGCGTGACAAGCTACACTCACCCCAACCGCCTAACCGCGCGCCTCATGCGCATGGTCGCCGAAACGCGGTCGATGACGGTTGTTACCACACACACCGAAGCAGAAGCTTTGCTGCTTGAAGCTAATCTGATCAACAAGCACCGAACGCGCTTTAACGTTTTGCTGCGCGATGACAAAAGCTTTCCCTACATCCTGCTGCGCCAAGATACAGATTGGCCGCAGCTTTATAAGCACCGCGGCGCTCAACGGCGACCAGGGCGCTATTATGGCCCCTTCGCAAGCGCGGGCGCTGTAGAACGCACACTGAATTCATTGCAACGCGTGTTTCTCCTGCGGTCGTGCAAAGACAGCGTTTTCAACAATCGCACCCGCCCTTGCCTGTTGTATCAAATCAAACGATGCAGCGCGCCCTGCGTGGGCCGCATTGACCAGGATGGCTACGCAAAGCTTGTGGCGGACGCTCAGGACTTTCTGGAAGGCAAAAGCTCCACTATCCAAAAAAACCTCTCTGAAGAGATGCACCAGGCGGCTGATGCTTTGGACTTTGAAAAAGCCGCCGGTCTGCGCGACCGGCTGCGTGCGCTTGCCCACATCCAGTCCCATCAAACCGTCCATAGCGGCGATATTGAAGACGTCGACGTGATTGCCCTCGCTCGCAAAGGCGGCGTCACCTGCATCCAAGTCTTTTTCTATCGCAATGGCCAAAATTGGGGCCATCGAGCCTTTTTTCCGCGGCACCAAAAAGACGACCCGGATACCGTTATCCTGTCGGCCTTCCTCGCTCAGTTTTACGAAAACAAAGAACCGCCACGCAGCGTTTTCCTATCCCACGACCTTCCCGACGCCGAATTGCTCGAAGAGGCCCTGACGGCAAAGGCAAGCCGCAAAGTCAGAGTGTTGGCACCGCAACGTGGCGCGAAAAAAGGCCTTCTAGAGTCCGCATCGAAAAATGCGCAGGATGCTCTAGACCGTAGGCTTGCAGAGACGGGAACACAGGCCAAGCTTTTGAGAACACTAGCGGAAATCTTTGAATTAGATGAGGTACCCCAGCGTATCGAGGTATATGACAACAGCCATATCATGGGGACGAACGCCGTCGGCGCGATGATTGTCGCCGGCCCAGAAGGCTTCATGAAAAATGCCTATCGCAAGTTCAACATCAAATCCGAAGACCTGACCCCTGGGGATGATTTTGGCATGATGCGCGAGGTTATGACGCGCCGTTTTGGCCGGATGCTGAAGGAAGATCCAGACAACAAAAAGGGTCAATGGCCGGACCTTCTGCTAATTGATGGCGGTAAAGGACAACTCTCTAGTGTCCTAGCCATCATGGAAGATCTCGGCCTTGATGAAGAGATCCCCCTAGTGGCCATATCAAAGGGGCCAGACCGCAACGCTGGACGCGAAGAATTCCATCGGCCAGGCCAGCCTTCCATGATGCTAGAGCCCGGCTCAGGCGCCCTCTATTTCCTTCAAAGACTACGCGATGAAGCCCACCGTTTTGCCATTGGCAGCCATAAAGCGCGCCGGGCGAAAACCATGAAAACCTCTAGCCTAGATGATGTGCAAGGGGTTGGTCCTACAAGGAAACGGGCGCTTCTCAGCCATTTTGGAACAGCCAAAGCAGTGTCCCGCGCTGGTCTTAAGGACCTGGAAGCTGTGGATGGTATCTCAAAAAAGGTCGCTCAGATCATTTACGATCACTATCACGACGCGTAAGGAGACGCGGACGATGCGCAGGGACCCCTTTCATGCTGTTCACTTTGCCAAATATTCTCACGCTGTCGCGCATCTTTGCCGTACCGCTGATCGTTGGTGCGTTTTATTTAGATGATCCCCTGGCGAGTTTCACGGCATTCACCGTCTTCGTCGTTGCAGGGATTACCGATTTCTTTGATGGCTATCTCGCCCGCGCCCAAGGCCTTACCTCCAAACTGGGCCAGTTTCTTGATCCGATTGCCGATAAGCTCATGGTGGGCGCTGTCATCATTATGCTGGTCGGCATCGGCAGAATTAGCTCCATCCACGTGATCGCTGCGGTGATCATCATGTGCCGCGAAATTCTGGTGTCTGGCCTGCGGGAATTCTTGGCGGAACTGAAAGTGTCAGTACCGGTAACACAGATGGCCAAATGGAAGACAACGCTTCAAATGATTGCCCTAGGCGCGCTTATCTTAGCCGGCGCTCGTGTCCCAAACCTGCCCGCATTGGAGATTGGGTTGACCTCGCTCTGGATTGCGGCCGCTTTGACCATAGTTACAGGATACGATTATCTCCGGGCTGGCCTCAGGCATATGACGTAGAGTTGACCTAAGGGACCATGACAGCGCTGAACCAACATAGAATCTACTATTTCGCTTGGGTGCGAGAGACCGCAGGGCGTGACGAAGAAGTCTTAGACCTCCCTGAAGGCTCTACCGGCGATGCGGTGTTGGACTATTTGCTCAGCACCTACCCGGCCCTGGAAGAACGCAGGGAAAAACTCAATCTGGCCATCAACCAAGAACATGCGGATTGGTCAACACCTGTACAAGCAGGCGACGAGCTTGCCGTGTTCCCACCCGTCACCGGCGGCTAAGATGTTTATCGCGCGCGTTCAAGAAGAAGACTTCGACGTGTCTTCTGAAACCAAAGCCTTGCAAAAAAACATACCCAATATTGGGGCCATCGTAACATTTACCGGAGTCGTACGGCCCTCAGCTGATATCCCTACCCTGAAGGCGATGACGCTGGAGCAGACTCCGTGCCTGGCGGACATGCAGCTCTATGCGCTGATAGACCTCGCATAATACCGCTTTGACCTTGATGGTGCTTTGGTTGTTCATCGCTATGGACGGCTCTATCCCCGCGATAACATCGTCTTGGTGGTAACCGCCTCGAAGCACCGTAAAGATGCTTTTGATGCTGCAGCATTCTTGATGGACTGGCTTAAGACCAAAGCGCCATTTTGGAAGAAGGAAGAGCTGGCTGATAACCAGGCCCGTTGGGTCGACTGCAGAGAAACTGACTTAGACGCTACTGACCGGTGGTCATAACTGATTTTATGTCTTGCTATCATAGGGATTGTCGCCGCCCCTCATAAATAGCCTTAAGGGCACACCGTCTAAATCAAAGACATCCCGAAGTGAATTCATTAAGTAGCGATTATAAGACTTTGGCATCGCTTTTGGCTTGTTGCAGAACACAGCAAAACTTGGGGGCCGCGCAGTGGTTTGCGTAATGTACCGTAGCTTTAAACGTCGTCCGCCTGGCGCAGGCGGCGGGTTTTCAGCTGTTGCCCCGCGCAGCCATTCATTGAGCTTTGCCGTGGGAACACGCGTGTTCCACTTGGCATAGACGTCCTCCACGGCACGCTCAATACGGTGCAGTCCAGCGCCTGTCTCCGCCGAAAAGGGGATGATAGGAACATTGCGGATTTGGCTCAGTGATAGGGAAAGCTGGTGCGCGGTGTCTGAAATCAGAGTCTGACGATTCTCTACTAAATCCCATTTGTTGAGACCGATGATCAGCCCCCGCCCCTCTTGCGCCAGCAAGGCAGCCCGACGAACAAAATGTTGCAGGGCCCCAAGCGGTGGCTACAAGAGGACAATCACGATGTCGGCAAAGCGGACGGCGCGCAACCCATCTGACACAGAGAGCTTTTCAAGCTTCTCAGTCACTCTAGCGCGTTTGCGCATCCCAGCGGTGTCAAACAACCGGACGGGCCGCTCCCCCATCGTCCAATCGATGGCGATGCTGTCGCGGGTAATGCCTGCCTCTGGACCCGTCACCAGGCGATCATCTCCAATCAACCGATTAATCAGAGTGGATTTGCCTGCGTTAGGCCGCCCAATGATGGCCAGATGGAGCGGCCGATCTGCGTCGTCCTCATCGATCGCGTCACCCTCTGGCGCATGGGCTAAAATCGCCTCATACAAATTGCCGACGCCTTCACCATGTTCCGCTGAGATGGCAAGTGGCTCGCCAAAGCCCAGCTCATAGGCTTCATAAATTGCAGTTTCGGCCAGGCGGCCTTCGGTTTTATTGGCGATGAGGCAAACTGGCTGGTTTTGGGTCCGCAGCCAATCTGCGAAATAAGCATCAAGCGGCGTCACCCCTGCGCGGCCGTCAATCACAAAGAGGATTAAGTGACTGCTGCGAACAGCTGCTTCGGTTTGGTCACGCATGCGCTTTGATAAGGCGTGGGCGTCATCGGTTTCCAAGCCCGCCGTGTCGATGACTGCAAAACTCAAGTCCCCAATTTGCGCCTCGCCTTCCCGGCGGTCACGGGTAACGCCAGGCTGGTCATCGACAAGGGCAAGCTTGCGCCCAACGAGACGATTAAACAGGGTCGATTTGCCCACATTTGGACGGCCGATGATGGCGACGGTAAACATGGGCCCACCGCGTGCTATTAACGGAATGCCGTGAGTTTGGCATCATCTTGCAAAACATACAGCGTTTCATTGGCCACAATCGGCACCACAGAGATACCGCCGCCGATATTGCGGCCTGACAGCACGTCGCCTGTATAGGGAGACAGCGTGACCAAATAGCCAGACGACGACCCTATAATCAGCCTGTCACTCGCCAAGACAGGACCAACCCAGTGGATAACATCCTCCCGGTCTTCAGGGTCAGAAAAACGCTGCAGCTGCGTTACCCAGCGCACTTGCCCATTGCGGCGCAGAATGCACACGAGCTGCGCTTCCTCGGTCACGGCATAAATATAGTCGCCGCCAACCCAAGGGGTAGACAAGCCGCCTACATTGGCCTCCCAAATGCGGCCGCCGGTCGAATAGTCTATCGCTACCATGCGCCCTGAATGGCTCAGCGCATAGACGGTGCCCCGGTCAATCACAGCGCCGCCATCAATGTCATTTAGGCTTGCAAGCGCAGTCAGGCGTCCGGCGCGGGATAACGTATCCGTCCATGCCACACGCCCATTTTCAACGCGTAGAGCAAAGAGTTCGCCTGAGGAATAAGGGGCGACCACCACTTCGTCTGCAATAGACGGGCTAGCCGCGCTCAAAAGACCAGCATTTTCGGCAATGCCCACATGGCTCCAGAGCTCGATGCCATCGGTGGAGTCCAAAGCAATCAATTGATTATCATGGGTAATCACGAAAACGCGGCCGTCGGAATAAGATGGCGGGGCGCGGAAGGGAATGCCAACGTCATAGCGCCAAAGCTCAACACCTCTTTTGAGGTCGAGGGCGCGGACCACGCCATAGCCATTATTGACGAAGAGGCGTCCTTCCCCAACCGCGAGCCCTCCTCCAAACGCCAAAGACTTGTTTTCGTCATCAACTTCAAAGTCCCTCGCCCAAATAACCTCACCAGTTGTCGCATTCAGCGCTGAAACGCTTGCGCGGCTATCTTGCGTATAAATAACGCCATCTACCACCACGGGGCTGGAGGTAATCTTGCGATCGCGGTCACCGCCCTTTCCGATGGACTTAGACCATTGCTTTTTCAGCACATCGCCAACGCTGAGATGATACATCACCTTCTGCGCATTGCCGCTCATTTGGGTCCAATTCAGGTTCCGATATGGCGGTGGAAGCAGGATACGCTGCCCTTCCAAATCAGACTCTGCTTCCAACCGATCATCAAATGTCAGAACGGGGATACGTTCACCGGTAAGCGGTGTTTCCGGCGTATTGTCATCGCCAGAACAGGCGGCAACGGCAAAGAGACACAGCGCTAGGAAGAGGCGCATCATGGAGCAGGTTCCTCGGCAGCTGGCTCTGGCGTTTCTTCCACTAGGGCTTCCGATATATCCGGCAAACTTTCATCTTCTAACGCATCCAGAAGGGTTTGCGCCCGGGCACGAAGCGTATTAGGGGCTGTCTCTGTCTGGCGAATGCGCCGTAAATAAGACAGGGCTTCTTGTGTATTGCCTTCCCGCAGGAGCGCCGCGGCGACCAGTTCTTCCGCACTGTGCTTGAAATCAGATGTGGCTAGAACGGGCGCCAAAATCTCTTCCAGCTCTGCTGCCGTGCGATTGTCATGGACAAGACCCGCATAGGACAAGGTCGCAAGCGTCCGCATACTCTCTGAAAGAGTGCTGTCAGCGCCCATTGACTGATAAGCCGCAATGGCCTCGGTGGTTTTCCCTTGGCCCGTCAGCAGCTGCGCCCGCGTTAAACCAGCCAAACCGCGATATCCACTGCTCAAGTCGCCGCCCAGCATATCATTCAGTTCGGCGAGCGCTTCATCCTCTCGCTCCAGTTTGATGAGCTGCTGCGCGCGAATGAATTGAGTCGCTTGTTCTTCTAGGGCTTTTTGGCGGGCATCCGCATAATAGGTATAGCCAGCGACGCCTAGGATAATGAGGCCTGCGACCAACAGAAAAAGCCATCCAAACCGTCGCCAAAAATTGATGAGTTGGTCACGACGATAGTCTTCATCGACCTCGCGAACAAAATCTGACACGCGCCAGCCCTTCGTTTTTCAAACCGCACTAATGTGTCCCGTGTTTAGCCCCTAGCGCCAAGCTCGCAAGGGGAAATCGCCAATACCAATGCGATCAGGCCCGGCAGACACACATATTGCATCCATTTTTTGTCTCTAAGACCCATGTTTACCGGGTTTTGGCTTTTTGCTGGCACGGTTGGGCAGAGTTAGGAGGCGTATCGCGTATGACCCATAAAGAGGCCTTGGCCGCTGCCGCAGCAAATGACCCGCATTGGCTTTTAAATGCTCGGATTGTCGATGTGTTCAATCTCTTTTTCGCGTGTCCAAGAACACGGCTGATGTTTGCACAGCTTCGTGCGCTCAGAGCCTTTGAAAGCATCTCGAAGTAACATATAGCCCGTCCGATTGGCGGGTGCTTGAGCTGGGGGGTTCAATGGTTTCAAGACGACATTTCATGGTCGGGAGCGGCGCAGCCGCCCTGCTTAGCGCGGCAGGCTGCGCGGCGAAATACGGCAGCCGGCAGTCTTATCTGACACCAATTCTGCGACCGGAAAATCAGGATACGGTCACCTATTGGCTTGATGTGATTATGCAGCAGGTGCGCGATCAACGGGTTCCACCACCGCGCGCTGCCTACAATTTTGCCACGCCGCTCGCAGCCGGTTTTTTAGCCGCCAATGGCATTCTCAAAGCCTATGATAATCCCTTCAGCATTCCCGATGGACCCGATGAAGCAGACCCAGACGTCGCATACGCCACGGCCTTCGCCAAGGCAGCCGCGGAAGTGTTTCAACAACCATTTCTGATTGAAAGAAATGCGTTCCGCGCGCGCTTTCCAGACAGTGCCGCCAAGGACGCTGCGATCAAGTATGGCCGACAAGTCGGCAATGCAGTCGTCAAGATGCGCACACGTGATGGTTCTCAGGCCAACAAGGTCAACTTCTACCTTGGGCGATATCAACGGCGCGATGATTCGCTGCGATGGACCCCAACCGGGCCTTTCTATAGCGCCGTTCCTGGCCCTGCTTTTGATACCTATACCCGGACCCTCTTCCCCGGCGCGGGTATGATTAAGCCTTGGACGATGAAGTACCAAGGCCAATTCAGAAGTCCGGATTTCTATGATCCAGCGAGCCCAGAATTCGCAGACGAGTTTGCCCTCATTCGCGATTGGGGCGGTTCAAAAAGCACCAGGCGCACCGAGGATGAAGCGGAAATTGCGCTATTCTGGGAAGACGGGCCTTGGGGCATCACGCCGCCGGGACACTTCCTTCTAATCGCCATCCAAGTCCTGCAAGACAAGCCAATGTCGTTTATAGACAAGGCCCGCGCCTTCGCCTTGCTTGGCATGACCCAAGCAGATGCCGCCACCAACGCCTGGGACAACAAATACCATCACGACATTATTCGCCCCGAGACCGCAATCAGAGCGCGGGCGGCAGCCTTTGGAAACAGCGATACTCGGGTCAAAAAGAATGCCCATTGGCGTAGTTATATTCCCACCCCAGAATTTCCCGCCTACACCTCCGGGCATTCAACCTTTGGCGCTGCCGGGGTTGAAATGACGTCCCTCCTGCTTGGGACATCGCAAGTCACGTTTTCCCACGAATCCCCGGATCAGGTCCTCTGGCCCAGCTTGAAAGGCAAACGGCGGACCTGGACGGACCTCAACCAAGCCGCTGATGAAAATGGCATGAGCCGCATCTATGGCGGTGTCCATTGGATGGCTGATCACAACGCCGCGATGACAGCAGGCCGCGCCATCGCGCGGCAGGCCTTTACCGACACGTTCCCAAAACGGGCATAGACGATGATAAGAATAAGAAAACACATCCCGCTGTCGGCGGGCCTCCTTTTTTGCGCCTGCAGCCCAGCCGCAGCCCAGGGCATATCGATCAACTATGACCGGCTGGCCTCGCTTGAAGAGCCGCTCGCCACCAATATTGGTGAAGTCACGTTGAACCTGACCGGTTTATTGGATGCCCCTGTATCGTTTGATTTGCAGCCAAACTCTGAGGATGACATCAATCCTGCTTTTATCGGCAATTTCGAGCTCACGGCCAGTAGCCAGCTTACCAATAGATGGAACGTCAGCCTCCAGTATTTTGGCCAATATCAGAGCGATATCGGCTCCATTCTCGACGTTGGCGGCGCAGCGGCGCCAGACCGATATACTGACAACGTCGCCGGTTTCATCAGCGGCGCCTGGGGCAGTTTGGTGGGCGGCAATACAACCAATTTGGTGCGGGAAGAAACCCGGCGACTGCGCGGTGCCGGCAACGGCGCCTTGGCGTTTGATAACAACCTGGCCCAAATGGGTGATTGGGGCGGCGGCTATGTTGGGCAATTTGGTCCGGCGCGTCTCTCCTTTGTTGTCGATGGAAACGGCGACTTTGATGTCGGCGCAAGCTGGTCGAGGCCTATCGGAACCAAAGACTATCGATTTGCCGTGCGCTATGCCTCGGGTGATTATATTTCGGCAGACGCAACGACAACTTTTACATCGGACGCCGCTCTTGCGGTAGGCGAGTTCATCTACGGTAGCGGCCTTTATGACCTTGGTGTTGGCTATGAGCGTTTGTCAGCGAACGGTGTTGATTTAGACCGCTGGTTCGCTTCCGCCGGGGCGCGCTACAAGATTGGGGCTTGGACAGCGTCTGTAGAAGGCCATTATGGCGAAACAGAAAACCAACGGGAAATTTCCGGCGCACTTGGTATTCAGTTCGATATCGCCCGCGGCCTCTCAGCCAATCTGGGCCTGAACCACGCCGATGCGCAGGTCACGGCGGGCCCCGTCCAGGTCATATCGCGCAAAGCCACAGAAGGGATTTTCTCGCTGCGCTACAGTTTTTAAGCAACGGTCCATAGTGCAGCGCCGAATACAGCCGCAACAAGAGCACTAATCTTCCAGCGATTGCGCACTTGGCGCTTACGGATTGTCGTAAAGGGCAAATGATCTTGTTGCGCCAGCAAGACGGCTGGCCTGTCTATAAAGAAGGGCAGCAGCCTATTGAGCCCCTTCACGGCGAAGAACTTTAGAGCCCAAAATTTAAGCTGCTTGGGTTTTTGATTGTATTGATATGGCGCCACAGTTTGAACGAGCCTCACTAAGGCTGCCCGCTCGGGCGCTTGTGTCTGATCCATACGCTGGGCCGCTGTGACGGGATCGTCAGCAGTCTCCTCAAGCCATTCACCAAAGCGGTAGACATCCTCCAGCGCGGTATTCACCCCAAGACCAAGGTCCGGCGGAAACGCATGAGCGGCATCACCAAGAAGCAGCGCAGGGACATCCCCTGGGAGCGTGGCAAACGTCGTCTTTGTAAATTGCGGCGCTGGGAACTTAGACGGCGGGATAGTAACAAAATCCTCAGCTTCCTCCTCTGACAGAACATCTTTCAGCGGCAATTGCGGGAACGCGTCTTCTAAAAATTCAAACAAACTATTGGTGTCAGAAATATCCCAAATCGCATGATTTGGCAGACGGATGATATTCACTGTCCGCGGCTCATCAGGCTGTGCAACGGGATAGGCCACCATGGCCATAGCCGTTTCCGGATCGCGGTGTTTGGCTAGAAACGCATATGCCATCTTATGGTCATCTGCCGCCGCCAGATTGCCCTTCAAGGGGATATGGGCAGGCATTTGAAGAACTTTATAATACAGCTGAGAGGCTGGAGATGGATAGCGTTCCCGTTCAAAAGCGCCGCCCGCGGCATCAGGCGCTCCCGCCATGATATCGCGCACGGCTGACTTCAGACCATCACAGCCCAGCAGCAAATCCGCCTTCAAATGGGCAGTGCCCTCATCTTCCAAAGATGTGACCCGCACGGAGCGCTACGCGGCGTCAAACCGCTCACCCACATGGTTAAAATGTAGCTTTATGCGGCCATCGCCAAGTTCGGCGATCCTATCATACAAAAGCGCCTGCAACCGTTCACGCCGAGACCAAAAGGCACTGTCGCGCGCTGGATCCCAGAACGGGGATTTGAATGTTTTGTGTTCCCCATCGGCGCCCACAATCGTCATGACGTTGCGCTGATTCTCAACACCGTAATGGCTCAGGCGATCGGCAATACCGAGCTGCTTCAGCAACTTCTGTCCGCGGGCATCGATCAGGTAATTAAACCCTTTGTTCTTATCGAAAGTCGTTGCAGACGCATTGCGCTCAACGACGTGAATAGTCTGCCAGCCGCGCTGATGTAGCATCAGGGCTGCAGCCAACCCACACGGCCCGCCTCCGGAAATGACAACCGATTTTTCAACCATTAACCAAACCCCATCAACCCGCCTTCCCTCATTTCGGCCTTTAGCAAACCCAACAAAAGAGATCTGAGCAACTTCAAGAATTGGCCGCCTATCGGAAAGCGGGTTTATTCATATTCGATTATCCCAAAATCTTCTAACACATTGTTTTTAATATATTTGTTGAGTTTTCCACAAAAAAGATACCGGATCGAATACCGAAAAAGTTTCGCGTTTACAGCCGTACAGTCTCGAACGTCGTCGATTGACATTTTCTTAACTTTGACGTTTAGGCCGGAAGTTAAGCTTCACGTCAGCAAATACCCCCCCTGACGCCCGCCCACAAGCGCCCAATGCGTGGATTGAAACAATCGTGAAGGCGTCTCACAACCAAAAGCTCAGTTCCGGTTTTCAAGCTAGCTTTAGTCTGCATTTTTCGCCTCCCCCACAGACATGCTCTTCGTGACGCGATCTCAACATCCGTTGGCGCTGTTTAGGCCAAAACTCCTTTTTTGCGAATAGAGTCTGGAACGGAAGGTTTGAAATAACAGAGTTTGAATCTCTCCTCTTTCGCGCACAAAAATGGGTATGGTTTTTAGTCAATTAAAACAACGAGTAAGTCACGAAAGTTTGGATCGGGATGGAAGATCCAAACTCGCGACTGATTACACGATTTAGCTCATCGTTGGAAGTCCGTGGTCGTACGGGCGCTATTTTCACTGCCCCGTAAGACCGCTGACACTGGGTTATTGGGACGTTGGCCTATCTGCCTCGATTGTGTTCACCTTCACCAGTTTGCGCCGCGGACTGTGCTGTAATGGGGAGCTGCTGTTCCACCCAGATAGCGGTAGATCGTGAGCGCATTATTCCTAAGGCAGTTGATCATCCAACCTCGGGGATCAATTAGGGAACTTACAACCCCCACCCAGATCACTCCGAGCGGGGTTTGTAGGACCTTTCTTTTTGCGCAAAGCGATCAAAACCTTGCCTGCACGCCAAGCTGTACCGTGCGGCCGATGAAGCTTGTTGGTCTTGCCGCCGCTCCAAAGGCACGCAGATTGAACGGGTCTCGATTGAATAGATTGTTCACGCGCAGACTCGCCTCGATGGCGTCATTGATTTTATAAGCGCCGCCAAGGAAATGGACGAACCCGCTGCCCGTAAAGGGTTGATCTAATGTGAAGGGATCTTCCTCGATTTCTTCGATCCCAAAGGGTTCAGAGCCACCGCCATATGCCTGGGTTGAAGAGAAATTAAAGCCATAATCAACGCTCCACTTCTCTTTCACCCATCCAAGCGCGAAGTTAAAAAAGTGCTTTGGAAAATTGAGTTCTCCGTCTAGCTGGTTGGTCGTTTCTGGAAACCCAGCGAAGCCTTGGTCTTCTCTTTGGATGAGATAGGTGCCCGCCAGCTGCGCATTAAAATTGCCAAGGTTTTTTGCGAACAGTCGATCAAGATCAAAACTATAGGCAATTTGGTAGTCAATGCCTTGGGCGCGTATCTCTGCGATATTGGTGATTGCCTCACGCACTTCAGTGACGACGCCAGTCGCAGGGTCCCGAGTGACCGTTGCACAGAATGGATTGTCGATTGTTGGCGCATCAGCGCAGTTGGCGAGGATAACCTGCCTGTTGCCAGGTCTGCCAATGGCATCATCAATTTTGATGTTGTAATAGTCCGCAACAATCGAGAGACCTGGCACCGCCGCGGGCGTATAGGCAAAACCGATTGTGTAAGTGTCTGCGGTCTCTACATTGAGCTCGGGGTTACAGCCGCCAATCCTAGTGATGCTGAACGGTTGATAGCTTGGTGTGGGATCGAATGTATCCAAATCTGGTACCAACTGCGCGCAATTTGCTGCTCGGTTCTCGCTGCCAGCTGATACACTGTTTGGGTCGCAAGGGTCACTTCCGGAGGCCAAGCTACCTGGATTTACAGTCACAGGCCTGAAAAGCTCGGAAATGTTTGGCGCTCGAACAGACCGGTTAAAAGATGCCCTTATGCGTAGGTCATCGACGGGCTGCCAAACGGTTCCAAATGCAAAAGACGTAGCGCTTCCGGCATTGCTATAGTCTGCAAACCGAACTGACGCATCGATTGCAAGACTTCTGGCGAAAGGCAGATTGGCAAGAACCGGGACATTTACCTCAGCGAAGCCCTCAAAAACATCAAATCGGCCGTTTATGGGTGCACCGCCTGCGAACTGGAGCAATCCCAGCGAGGCGAACTCATCGGTGCGGTTTTCACTCTTTTCTTCACGATACTCCGCCCCAGCGGCATAGCTAATTGCACCTCCCGGCAGGTTGAGAAAATCGGTACTGCTACCGGTAATCGTTGCGTTCAAAACAAGTTGCTGGACCTCAGATGTGCGTTCGGTGCGCACAAAGATGAAATCAACGGCCTCAGGGCTCAAACCGTTTAACGGCGCAAAAATATTCAAGGGTGAACAGCTTCCATCTCCGGGCAAGAAAGATTGGAAGCTGCCTCCGAAGGACGGAAAAAACGAGTTTGGCGGCACTGCACTCGGGTCAATATCGGACCTGCAAATAGGCTCTCCCGTGCCCGGATCGGCTACCACATCGGCAGCCGCATAGAAACGATCAACAACAGCTTCGTTCTCGTCGACTTGGCTAACCTCCGTCCGCCCAAAATTGGCGGATATCTCGTAAGAAAAAGCTGGCGAAATTTCCCCCTCAAATCCACCTATAATTCGAAATGTCTCCCGCGTATTGTTCTTACCTCCCATCACAGCTTCGTCGAAGAAGGCGCGAGAAACGACCAGGTTGGGATCAAGATTTTGCGCGGAAAGGCTAGCGAACTGATCCTGAATTTGTTGCGGTGTGAACGGGTTATCTTGCCTTATCGGTAGTACAACCGATTGCAACACTGGTTGGTTAGCGGTGCTTTCCGCACGGTTTCGAACGTATTTCGCTTCAATGAAACCCGTTATGCTATCTGTAAAGTCATAGTCGGCTATGGCGTTTACAACATATCGCTCAAAGTCAGGGATCAAACTCCCCTCGGGATTGGAAAAGTAAGTATCAGCGCCATCACCACCACTATTTTGAAAGAAACTGCCAGATCGACCAATTCCAAAATCTCTGGCACGCAGCAATCCACTTGGGTCAATAAACTGCTCGATTGGAACACCGCCAAATTCTGTAGTTCCGGAAAAAAACTGACTGTCGGAATTCAACGTAGTGCCAGTGAAAGAGATAAGCGGGCCTGGAGCAAAAATTCCTATCCGGGCATTCGGTATCAGAACATTTCGAAACGCCGGGTCAACTCCCAGAACCTGTGCGAGTTGCGGATTGTTCAAGCCAACGAAAGAAGAGACGGTTTCGTCAGGACGATCTCGAATACGTAATTGGCTTTGGCGAAAATACTCAACATTGATGGCGGCGTTCCCGCGACCCTCTTTAAAGTTTCCGCCCAGTGTGACAGCACCATAATAGGCTTCGCCAGCTCCTTGGGTCGGTACGCTCACATTGCCTCTAACGTCAACGCCTTCGAAATCGTCTTTAAGCACGTAGTTTACTACGCCAGAGACCGCATCTGCACCATAGATTGAGGACCCACCGCCGGTCAAAACTTCGACCCGCTCAATTAGGGCGGTGGGGAAGGTCGTGACATCGACGGTTTGTTCATTGGCAATCCCGCTCACATGTCGACGTCCATTGACCAGCACCAGGGTTCTGTCTTCTCCAAGGCCGCGCAAGTTAAGGCTCGCGACGCCGAAATTTCGAAAGCCACCTTCCCGGAAAGAGGCAGCGGTGCTTAAGGTGCTCGATGAATTAAGCGCAGGGACAAACCGCAACGCTTCAGTCGTATCCGTCAGCCCCAGCTTCGCGATATCCTCCGCCGTCACAATATCAATCGGCGCAGGTGAATTCACAGCAGTCCGCTCTATTCGCGAGCCGGTGACGACCAGCGTTTCCGTCACGTCGGTAATGGACGAACCAGCGTTTTCCGTGAGCCCAGCCGCCGGGGCCAGCGCGGCGGCATCAGCTGCGATGACATAATTGCCGTTGGCGAGTTTATCGGCTTTCAGCCCTGTCCCGCTGAGCATGATCGTGAGCGCCTGCGCCACATCATAGGAGCCAGAAAGCGCCGCCGAGCGCTCGCCATCAATAAGCGCGTTCGGCGCTAGAATTTGAACGTCATAGGCCTGCGAAAGAGTAATGATCGATTGTCCAAGCGGCGCGCTGGGAATGTCGATTTGCAGCTCAATGCGCGATGGGGCGCTCTCCTGCGCGAGCGCCGCTGGCGTCGCCGCGAGCAGCGCGAGGGACGAAGTTGCAGCGACCAGAAACGCTTTTGCGGATGTGGTCGCCTTCGGGCGGGAAAAACGGGTGTGGTGAAAAAGAGCTGTCTGCACGGGGGCGGCCTCTGGATTTGCTATATGCGAATGCCGTTCATTCGCATTTTCACAAGGATGACCCCTCGGGCAGGCGCTATGACCCCCCGCGCTTAAAAAATTTTAACTATTTGTTGGCGGGCGATCCAGACACCGCGGATTTACTAGAGATAGTGATGATGCCCTCTTCGCTTTTATCGATCGAAATCGGGAAGGCATAAGCCAAAGTCTCGAAGATGGCCGCTTGGTCTGTCATGTCAAACGTGGCGGTAAGCGTTTCGCGCGCAAGATCGTCCATGGACCCACCGAGCTCGACTTGGCGCTCAAAATACCGATTGGCATCCGCCACCACTTCGGCAATCGTCGCGCCATCATAAACGCGCTTGGACGTCTGCCAGTCGCCAAAGCCCGCCAGCGCCATGCCGGTGGTGGCGCGCAAACCGCTCCCCTGGGTCGTAGCCACCTGGTCTCCCGCTTGAAGAACGCGTTTGTCGGTCAATTCAACGCCTGTGTCGGCGATGGGATAGTCATAGCGCACCCGCACCGTGCCCTCGGCAACGCCGACACGCTCAACACCGCCATTGGAGCGCACCTCAAAGCGTGTACCAAGCGCCGTGGCGACAAGTTCGCCTGCCGTGACAGAAAACGGCCGGTCCGCGTCTTTGGCCACATCAAAAATGGCGGCGCCAGAACGGAGCGTTACAGCCCGCCTTTCATGCGTAAAGTTCACGCTAAGCGCGGTGGCTGGCCCCAACGCCAGCTGCGACCCGTCCGGGAGATCAATTACATCCGTTTCGCCGATGCCTGTTTGGTAGCGGGTGGGGTCAACTGAGACGATCTGGTTGGGGCTGCTTAGACGCAAGAGAACCGGTAGCGCACAAATGGCCGCGAAGGCGCATAGTGCCGCCGCAATGGCTGCTGGACGGATTGGGATAAGCGAAACAAAAACTCTGCTCAGAGCGGATTTACGCTGCGCAGCAGGGGGCATTTGCAGCACATCCGCATCCAGGTCTTCGCCGCGCAGATAGTCATAGGACGCAATCAGCGTCTGGCTGCGCTCCCAGGCTTCCACATGGGCGTCGTCTTCTTCCAACCAGGCTTCGAATGCAACCAAATCCGCCGGTGTGGCGTGATCCGAATTCAGCCGTTCATTCCAATCATGCACATGATGGATGAGCTGTCTTTGCGCGTCTTTATTCGGTGTCATCGCCCGTGCCACCATGCTCATGCAAATACAGTTCAATGTCCCGGCAGGCGCGCTGAATGTGGCGCGTGGCCGGGCTGCGGCTGATGTTCAATCGCTGTGCCACTTGTGTCACCGTCAGGCCTTCGATGCGGCTCAAAACAAAGGCTTGCCGGCGCAGCTCTGGCATGCGCCTTAAGGCTTCATTGATGAGCGCTAGCTCTTCCCTCGCCCTTAAGACCCTTTCGGGCGCTGTTTCGGCCCCCTGCTGGGCGAAAAAAAGCTGCTCGATTTCAAAATCGTATTTCGCGCGCACGTCCTCGTGCCGCCGCCCTTTCAGGCACAGATTGCGCGCCGTGCGCCACAAAAAAGCCTGCGGGTCTTTGATGTCGCTGCAATCGCCGCGCGCCAGCAGTTTTTCAAAGGCCTGCTGGGTCACATCTTCCGGGTCTGGGGGCCCATCGCCAAACATGGCGCGCAATGTGCGCGTGATCT
>CAKZYD010000013.1 GCA_937884085.1 uncultured Sphingomonadales bacterium
CGCCGAGGCAGGCAGCCTTGCAGTTATGGGCTACAGCATTCCCTCCCCCGTTCAGGGGGACGGCTAGGGAGGGGGGTCTTCTCGCCGTTCACCCAGCTTCTCGCAGTCCTGAACTAGATTCAGGATCTGGTCACACGGCTTGAGCCTTCATTGGCAAGAGATGCTGATTCAAGTTCAGCATTGCGGACCAGGGACCCCCTCCTAAATCCTCCCCCAGAACGGGGGAGGACTTGGTTCTATACTATTTGCATTAGGTCCGGGGTAGAAGCTGGACAATGACGGGGTTTGCAGAAAAGAGCTGGCCCTATGCGATACCTCTGCTCCTTTACAGACGGCATCCACCGCTTGTTGCCCTTCTCGCGCTGCTCTTGCTCCCAAGCTGCAGCGCAGTCGATGCCGTCAATGCGCTAACGCCAACGGAGTCCATCGAGAGCATTCAAACGGCGGCCTATGCAGATGGACCCAGTCACAGCCTTGATATCTACACGCCAAAAGACCCAAAACCAGATGCGCCAATCCTCGTCTTTATTTATGGTGGCGGCTGGGACAGAGGGGAGAAAGGCGACTATCTCTTTGCAGCCGAGGCCTTTACCTCTGCAGGCTACACAGTCGTGGTGCCGGACTATCGGCTCTATCCGGAGGTCATCTACCCCAGCTTTGTCCAGGACGCGGCGCTAGCTGTGGCCTGGACGGCGGAGCATTTCGATGGCCGTGCGCTGGTGCTGATGGGCCACTCAGCTGGCGCACACATCGCGCTGCATCTGGCGCTAGAGACAGAGTTTTTGGCCGATGCAGGTGTTGACCGCTGCAGCACAATCGCTGGCGCGGCCGGCCTCTCCGGACCCTATGGCGCGGTTGAAGTCACAACCGAGCCCCATCTCAGTATCTTCCCGGAGCGCCTGCAAGGCGATGATGCGCCGCTCACCCATGTCTCAAAGGCCGTGCCGCCCGTCTATCTAGCAACTGGCCTGAGAGACGAGCGGGTCTATCCAAAAAACACCTTAGAGCTTGCGGCGGCACTGGAGGGCATCGGTGCAGACGTGACCCTCAACACCTATCCAGAGTTAGACCATGTCGATACGGCCAAGCTGCTATCGCACTTCTTTGATGACAATGGACCGGTGCGCAGCGACCTGCTGGCGTTTCTGGACAAGCGCCGAGGGGCGGACGGCCCTTTTTGCTTAAAGTCCTAACACCAGCACATAAGTTCGGCGTGCTGATCACCAGGTGTTGTAGGCAAGGAACTTCCCAGTCATCGTCACTTTGACGCGGTCGCCCTTGGGGTGCTCCACGCGGTCCACATGCATATCGAAATCAATGGCGGACATAATGCCATCGCCAAATTTTTCATGCACCAATGCCTTAAAGGTTGGGCCATAAACGCCGCAGATTTCATATAGACGATAGATGCAGGGGTCAGTCGGGACATCCCGGTTCCAGTCTTTGCTGGGCGGTTCTTGCAGCAGCTCAATAGCATCCGCCGACAGATTGAACTTCTGGCCCAAAAGCTCAGCCTTTTCCTTCGGCATCGCGGCCATCCCGGTAGAAGCCGCATGCGTCCACACCGGTGACATGCCAATTTCCTCGGCCAGACCTTCCCAGCTCATGCCGGATTGTTTCTTCGCGCTTAAAATCATCATGCTCACGTCATCGCGCGTTAGCTCTGGTGTCATGTGCTTCCTCCATCTTTTGTTTAATGACGCAAGTGTGAAGAAGGCGCGCTGCTGGACGCAAGCGAAAATCCGTCGATTTCACGCCGATTGCAGGAAGTGCAACGATTTACCGCGCCGCACGCCGTGTTTATCTAACCGCTCGCGCCTGATGCAGGCTCAGCCACAGAACCAGCATCACCTTTCGGCTTAGCGGCAAACGGATTCGGAAACAAAAGCCAGCTACGTTGTTTCCAGGCGTCAAAGCCTGGATGGCGGGAAATGGATTTGTCTTTTTTGGCCGCATTGACCACGAATAAAGACCACCAGAAAGCCAAGATGGCAAAGGGTATCCAGGACATAGCCAGCAAAGCAAAGCCGCCATAAATCAGCATCTCGCCGAGATAATTAGGGTTGCGGCACCGCGCGAACAGTTGCTCGGTGATAAGGCCTTTTTTGAGGCTTAGCGTGGCATGCTTATAGGCATCTGAAGCGAAATGGAAAAACACCCCAAAGATATTGATGGAAACGGCTAAGCCAATCAGCCATGGCGGCGGTGTCTTTGCTGCAGAAATCAAAATCCAGGGCGCAACCCAATACGAGGCCAGAAGGCCGAATAAAGTAATCCAGCCCATAACCGGATGGATTGGCTTTTCAAAACTGGCGTCGCGGAAGGTGGCTTCCTTGATTAGCCAAAGAAAACCATAGGTGCCATGCAATGCCAGATAGACGAATGGGCCGACTGTCCAGTTGTCATAATATCCCATCATCGCCAGCACAGCGAACGGCGTCAGAAACTTATGTAGGTTGATATAGTGGCGTATCAGCATGGCTCTCTCCAAAACGTCTCAGCGCAGATAGCGCGCTCATCCTGCAGGGCCACCGCTGTGAAATCATAGGGCTTAGGCGGTGGCTAGCCGCGGACCCATGAAAAGCTAGGCTGCACTATTGGTTTGGACATGCATGTCGCATTGATTGCTTCACCTTGACGCGCCTTTCCTGGGCATGGTGCGAGACCCCGTTTTTCCAGCCGGCCGGTGCTGGGCTTTGGTCTGACGCCGTGCAGAGCCAGGCTTCGTCTTGGGGCGGTTGGGTCGCCCTGATTTGGCGCGGCGCTTACTATTTGGATTGCCGGGCGCGCTGCTGGCGGGCGGATTTGGCGGGCCGCGCCGCTTCTTTTCCGGTTGCGGCAGGGCTTTTACCGCTTCATTGAGACCAGGCGGCAGCGGCCCGACCGGTACGCGCACATCCATGAGCCGTTCAATG
>CAKZYD010000014.1 GCA_937884085.1 uncultured Sphingomonadales bacterium
AGGAGATAAGACCTTGCCTAGTCATCCTGCTTTCCAAGCTTAATTGCTTCACCCGCGGCGGCATCCGCAGACCTGGGATACCGCCGCGCCGCAATAGTCTGTTGGGCGGAGCCATACAGCAAACACCATCCGCCCCGACTAAAGGCCCACCCAATGCGATGTGGAAACCCGCCTGGGCTAGAACCGCCCGCTGACCGTGAACCGCGCGTTGATGGGCGGTGCGACGGTTATGTTATCTGCCGTATGGGCATTGGGGAAATAGAGTTCGTCGAACAAGTTTTCGATATTGACCTGCACCCGGACACGCTCTGACACGTCGTAATAGGCGGCCACGTCGACCCGTGTATAGCTTGGCAGTGTCACATTGTTTCCGTTATCTGCAAAGCTTTCACTTTGATAGGTCAAGCCAATGCCGAGGCCAAATCGGTCGGTAGGTTGCACATTATTCCAGATGGAGAACATATGCTTGGGCAGCTCGCGTGGACGCAATGTGTCGTCGGCTTGCTCGCCGTCGAGGAAGCTGTACCCGGCCGAGACAAACCACCAGGGTTTGACCTGGCCCTGTACTTGCAGTTCGATGCCTTGCACTTTGGTTTCAATCACGTCCAAGGTGTCGGGGTTGTCGTCGGAGACCTGCGGCGAATCTTGCTCCACTTGGAAGATAGCGCCTGTAATGCTGAGCCCAGGCTGTACATCCCACTTCACCCCAAGTTCCAGGTTGGTAAAGGTATTGGGGTCAAGCGCATCATCCGGCGGATTGATGTCTGCGAACTGTTCGCCAGAGCGGGGCAAGAAGCTTACGCTGTAGCTGCCGTAAAGAGACAGATTTTCAATAGGTTTGACGATCAAACCAACGCGTGGGGAAAACTCATCATCTGTGCGTTCGCGGATATCGCGCACCCCGGTATCAATAAAGGTCTCTATATTATCGACTTCAATTTGGAAGCTGTCGAAGCGGCCGCCAAGGACAATATTCAGCCAGTCGGTGACTTCAATTTCGTCCTGAATATAGATTGAAAACACGTCGATGTCGGCTTCAGTATCGTCGTTGAGCACTGTCGTGAAGCTGTTGGTGGTGACATCGCCATTCGCATTGACCCCAACATTATTTATCAAATTGATGGGCCGGATTGCCAAGAAGTTCTCCTGGTCCGTCCGGCGCCCGTCGGCGGCGGCGGTATCAAAAAATGAGTTAAAGCGGTCGTTGTTGTTGGTCGTGGCGATGTACTCTGCACCGCCGACGATTGTGTGGCGCAGAGGACCGGTTTCAAACTCGCCAACTAGGTTGCCGGACAGCACAAAGTTCTCACGCTGCGTCGTATCAATATAACCGTCCAGTGTGACGATGTTTGTGCTGGGGTCATATCCGACTGGGAAAAAGTTCGAGTAAACTTTGTCATAGTCGCCGTAAAAGATGGAGAAGTTCCCTTTCAAATTGTCCAGAAACTCATGCTGAACCGTGGCCCGGAAGACGTGGGCCTCCAAGGTCGTGAAGTTGTTCTCTGGGTCAGCGAAGGTGATGTCCTGCAGCGCGTCTACCGGAAGGCCGTCATCGCCAGAGGGGATACCGCGGTCGATGAAGCGCTCATGGTTGATATACTCATAGGAAATATCCACCGTAGTAGCAGGGCTGAGCGCGACCCGGAAAGTGGGGTTAATGCCGTAGCGGTCCCCATCATAGAAATCGCGGTGGTTATTGAGGTTTTCATAGGCTGCGTTAATGCGTAGTGCGGAATTGCCTGTTGTCGCCACATTCACGTCGACCCAAGCGTCGAAGGCACCAAAGGTATCAACAGAGCCTCGATAGCCAACAAATTGTTCACCCAAGACGCCCTTCTTCGTGACCCTGTTTAGAATACCGCCTGTACCGCCTCGGCCGAACAGCAAGGCGTTTGGTCCGCGCAGAATTTCCACCTGCTCCAAATTATAGAGGCCGCGATAGTATTGCACGTCATCGCGCACGCCATCGACATAGAAGTCCGCCGTTGAGCGCACCCCGCGAAAGACAATGGCGTCCCGGTGCCCCTCGCCTTGGGAGTTATTAACGCCCGGCGTGTAAAGCACGATATCGCCAAGGCTATCGAAGCCCTGTTGAATGATCTGGTCTGCTGTGGTGATGGACAGTGACTGTGGCACATCGATGATAAGTGTTGGCGTTTTCAATGCATTGACTTGATCGCTGTAGAGCACCTGGCTTCTCACAACGATTTCTTCAGGCCGGTCTTCCCCGTCGCTATCTTCTGAAACCTGCGCCAGCGCGGGCGCTGTTGCCAGCGTGAGTGTGAGCGCTGTGGCAGTGAAAAATTCTAATCGTCGATGTGTCATGGCTTTGTGACCCCGTTTTTATGGCTTGACCCTGAAGTATAGGAAGCAGCGCTCATGATGCAATTACGAATGAATTGCAATTGCAAAATTGTCCCATCTCGATTTTTCTTTTTCAGTGTCGTTTTAAGGTCGCTATTGTTTCAGAGAAGCAGAAGGGCGATCTGCCCCTTTTTGAACGAAAAATGCTCTAGCCGAGTTTCTTCATACTCAACTGAAGGCCGCGCTGCTTTCGACGTGAGCGATATGCTTTAGGATCTTGAGAGCGTATTGGTCGGTGTTTGAGGCCAGGATGGTGGCCGCCTATAAAAGCGCGCCCAAATAAACTGGTGCTGTAAGGGAGGGTTGCTTAGGAAGGGCCCGCCTTTATTGATGGTCGGTATAGGGATGTACCGGCCTCTTCTTGACCGAAACTGCCGATGTTATTCGATGGCAAACAGAACTCGCCGTTCTAGCCGTGCCTCATCAGCAGGATCGGGATGCACGATCACATCGGCGTCTGGGAACGCTTCCTCAAGCTTCACTTCGATACGGTCTGTTATGTCGTGCGCTTTTCGAAAGCTAATTTCCGGGTCGATTTGGACATCGACTTGGATGAAGCGACGCGCGCCTGCTCGGCGGGTACGCAGGGCATGAAAATCCAGAATGTCAGGGTCGTCCGATAAGATTGTTTTGATAATCGCCAAGTCGTTTTCTGGAAGTTCTTCGTCCATCAGCTGTGGGATAGCCTGTTTGGCCACTTGCCAGCCGGCGTAAAGGAGGAAGCCGGCGGTGACCAAGCCGGCGAGCGAATCTGCATAGGGCACTGAAAAGTATGCGCCGAGCGTGACGGCGAGCAAAGCCCCAGCATTTGCGATGATGTCCCCGGTGTAGTGCGCTCGGTCACCTTGTATGATCAGAGAGCCGGATCGCCGAAGCGCTAGGGTTTGGAAAGCGACTAGGATCACAGTCATCGTGAGCGACAGCGCGAGAACGCCTATGGCAAACTCCGGTCGCTCGATCGGTTGAGGTGATATCAGCCGTTGCGCGCTTTCCCAGAACACCAGTGCTGCAGACGCTGCGATAAGCGCGACCTGGCCAAGGGATGTCAGGGCTTCGGCTTTATGATGGCCAAATCGATGATTATCGTCTGGGGGTAAAGCGGCATATCGCACGGCGCCTGCGGCCACCACGCTGCCGAACAGATCGAGCCCGCTGTCAGCGAGGGAGCCAAGAACGGCGGCCGACCCTGTAAGGAGCCAGGCGGCCAGCTTCGCCGCGCATAACGTGGCTGCAACCGCAATTGCAACCAGCGTCGCCATGCGTGCCCATGCCAAGTTTGTGGCGGCCTTGCCTGTCTCTTGTGTCATCTGCGGCATGGGCGCTGCCCTAGCAGAAATGGGTCTAGGCGTCGAGACGCGCTTTTCTAGCCTGGCGCTGTCCTACAGGCAAAAACCCCAGTATATTCAGGGCTATGTCGCGAAAGAGCGGCATTGGCTTCTTTATATCCTAGGTGTGACTTTTGTGACTTTTGACCACTCCAAACCACGCAGATGTACGTTTTGAAAGACCTAGCCTATTGGTTTTGGATCTGTGTGGTCCCCGCGTCGTAGGGGGCCCATCCCTCTTCTTCAAACATGGAGCTTTGTGGTCCGATATCTTGGCCATTTTCGCACAGAGCAATCCGTTTTGGCGTTTCCTCAGCAGCGCGGGCCATGAAAGAGGGAAGGGTTTGTTTGGCGTGGATGGGGGCCAGCATGGCATTGGCCTGGCGCAGCTCTTCACAGGCCCCATCCAAGTCTCCCGCGTCCCGCATTAGGAAGGCGAGGACGATTTGCGAATAGGTAACGTTAAAGACGTGGCGCCGCCCCTGCGCCTTGGCCATCTGGCTGCGGTAATGGGCCAGGATGTCTTGCTGCACGGTGATAGCGCCAGCCAAGTCCCCCGTCTTGGCCAAGAACTGCGCCCGCGCTTCTTTCAGCCGGCTATCCATGCTGGCCACCATGGCGTCGCGTTCTTCCAGGGTTTTCAGGCGGTCGGTCACGGCCTGCGCGCGATCAATGAACTTACGTTCCAAATCGAGGTCCGTCCGCTGAGCGGCCGAGCCGTAGCCGATATAGTTGTTCCAGGCCTGCATGTAGAGGACCACGGGGTCGTTAAAGCGCTTTTGATCCAGCACGGTAAAGGCCGCATCCGCTTGCGCCAAACTGGCGACGGCATCGTCATGCGCGCCTTCGACATAACTGGCGATACCATCAAGGTAGAAAGCCAGGGCTTCATCGAATTCCGCATCCAGCGGCGGCAGCAGTGTTTCAGGCAGGCTGCGTGCATTAGTCCGGAGTTTTGCAGCGGCTTCACGGATATGGGCCGCATTGCTCGACATATCCCCATATTCGCTTTCCGCGTGGGTGACGAGGCGGCTGGCCGCATGCCACTGCGCGCCCCGGCTAGAGTCGGGTATTTCAGCCAGCGTTGCGGCGGCGGCATCCAAATCGGCGCGGGCCTTGTCCATGGTCATATCTTCATGGATACCGATGAGGGCTCTGGCCGAAAGCAAGCGCGCCGTGATGGCGATATAGCGTTCTTGAAGCGGGGCTGGGAGCGGCGCTGGCGCAGCCAGAGCGTCGAGGATTTGCCCCGCTGCAGCCAGATGGGCGGCCGCTGCGTCAGGCTCCCCCAGCGAAGGCCGAGAAGGGACGCCCATAATACGAGCCAGGCGCACATAGCCAGCGGCGGTATCAAGCTTCACGTCTGGCGCGGCAGCGGGATCACTGGCCAGAGTGGCGAGATAGCCTTGGGCTTCTTCCGCCAAGTCGCCTCTGGCTTGGGTATTTCCAGCCACGCGGCTCATGGTATCGTAAAGCTCAAACAGCTGGAACTTTGCCAAGGCGCGCACATCTTCAAAGCGCGCAGCTGCGTTTGCGCGGGCTTGTTCAGCGCGTTGATAGGCGATGGAAACCCCAACCAGACCGCCAATCAATGCTATCAGCGCAATAGTCGCTGCCGCCAAAGGCAGCCTTTGGCGGCGGACGAATTTGCCCAGCCGATAGCGCGTGCTGGTCGAATAGGCGCTGACCGGCAGGCCAGCCAGATAATGTTCCACATCTTTCGCCATCGTCCGGGCGGTGCCATAGCGTGTCGCGGGCTCTGTCGCACTGGCCTTTTCGGCAATGGCTAACAGCTCTGCGTTCCGCGCCGGGCCAGCCAAACTCTTCAGGACTTGGCCGAGGGAATAGATGTCCGTCAACGTATTGGCGGCCGCGCTATGGGCGCGTTCCGGTGCTGCAAAGCCAGGCGTGAGGCTCAATTTAGAAAGCGAAGAGCGCCCCAGGTCAGCCGCCTCGACAGTTGGTGGCTTGGCAATGCCAAAGTCGATCAGCTTTGCTTGCCCTTCGGTCGTGACGAGGACATTCGATGGCGTGAGGTCGCGGTGGATGATGAGGTTTTGATGGGCGAATTCGACCGCAGCGCAGATTTGCAAGAAAAGCATGAGCCGGTCTTTAAGAGGCCTGTGCTTCGCCTCAAGCCATTGCGGCAGCGGCGCCCCGTCGACATATTCCATAATAATGTACGGCGTGCCGTCGTCCGTCTCGCCGCCATCATAGAGCTGGGCGATATTGGGGTGCTTCAAGCTGGCCAGCAGTTGCCGCTCGCGGCGGAAGCGCTCGATCAAACTGTCGGACAAAAGGCCTTGGCGGATGAATTTGACAGCAGTTTTATGGGCAAAATCGCCGCTGTCGCGTTCCGCCAAATAAACCGCCCCCATGCCGCCGCGTCCAAGCCGGTCGCCGATACCGTATGGCCCGACCCGCTCCGGCGGTGGGATGTCTTTAACAAGCTTTGCCGCGCCGCCGGTTTCAAGTTCGTTGCTGCGGGTCTTTTGGGCGTTCAGCAATGATAAGGTGCGCAGTCGAACAGCGTCTTCCACATCGGCTTGGGCTTCAATCCAGGCCGCGCGCTGAGGTGATGGCTTGGCAAGCGCATCTTCTAAGAGATCAAGCGCTTTGCGCTCCATATCCCGGCTCGATGCCGTCATGGCGGGCTGGGCCTAGTCCGACAAATAGTCTTGCAGCCAAGCGCGCGCAGCGCTCCAACGGCGTTTTACAGTCGCTTCCGATAGGCCAAGCACGTCGCCGATTTGCTCATTGGTCATACCACCAAAAAAGCGCATCTCGACGATATCACAGCGTTCCTTATCTACGTCCCGCAAGGCGGCAAGGGCGCGCTCTAAATCAAAAATCTCAATCGATGTCTCTCGGTCAGGAAGACTTGTCACCAAGGTTACTTTTTGGTGGGCGCGCTTGTCGGCCTGTTTGCGCCGGGCATGATCAATCAGGATGCGGCGCATGAAAGTGGAGGCCACAGCAAGCAAATGCGGTTTGCCTTGCCAATCAATGTTTTCAAGCTGCTGTAGGCGCAACATCGCTTCGTTGATGAGGTCGCCCGTCGACAGTGAGGCCGAGCGTTCCTGCCGAAGCCGCGCGGCCGCAATGATCTTAAGCTCGCGTTCGATGAGATCATACATCTCACCGGATCGCTCAAGGCTCGTCGTCTCTTCCATGCCCGTTCACACCCCACCAACGCGCAGGCTACCAACCGAGCGCATATTAAAAAGTATTCTAGCTTCAATAAAGCAGCAAATTCCAACGTTGGGTGAACACAGGTTGCAAAATGCGGTTTTGGCGTCAGACGGCGGCGTCGATGACCGTAAAAAAACTTTATTATTGGTATGTCTGCAATGGCAATTATTGAGATCGAGTGATGCATCATAGACTTGAGGACGGATATGAACTCAGTATGAGACGTCTTCCCTCGTTTTGGGACACTGAGCTAGTTGGAAAGGATCAGAGGGTTGCTTGCTATCTAACCGGTGTGCCACCAATGCGCAGCCTACAAGAGCAATTCTATCTTGATGCGCCGCGGCCCTTTGCAGAACAAGAGAGTGCCCACTCCTATGTCTAGGATTGTTTTGGTTATTGCCGGTCTTGCAACATGGGCCAGCCTTCCCATGCATGCGAACGCGCACCCCGATACGGCGCAGGAGGAGATCCGACTGTTCGGACGTGGTGTGAACCTTATTGGGGAGGCATGGTCAGGCTCGGAAGGGCTGGTTGGCTTTTCTGACTTTGAATACCGACCGATTTCTCGGGTTGGCGAATTGGTGGAAGTCATCCCGGGCCTTGTCGCGACCCAGCACTCCGGGTCCGGAAAATCGAACCAGTATTTCCTGCGCGGCTTTAACTTAGACCACGGCACAGATTTTGCCGTCTTTGCTGATGGGGTCCCTGTCAACTTTCGCACCCATGGCCATGGCCAAGGCTATGTGGATCTGAATTTCATAATTCCAGAGCTGGTGGAGACGCTAAACTTTCGCAAGGGGCCATATTTTGCCGATGTCGGCGACTTCACTGCCGCTGCGACAGCCTCTTTCAAGACCTATGATGAGCTGCCGAATGGAATTGCGACGGCAACAATCGGCGAGGCAGGGTTTCGCCGCGGGTTGGTCGCCGGTTCGGTGCCCGGCGCCGGCGGCGTGATTACGGCTGCTTTGGAAACTCAATTTACGGATAGCCCTTATATTCTCGATGAGGAACTGGAGAAGTATAACGGTCTCTTCAAATATGTCCGGGACGCTGGAACTGGGGCCTTGACCCTGACGCTGAGCGCTTATCATTCTACGTGGCGCTCGACTGACCAAGTGCCATTGCGTGCCATCGAGTCCGGCCTTATTGATCGGCTTGGCTTTATCGATCCAGATCTCGGCGGCCGCACAACCCGCGTTACCTTGAGCGGTCAGTATGAGACTGAAGACACGCAGGTTGTTCTCTATGGCCTCTATTATGATTTCGCCCTGTTTTCGAACTTTACCTATTTCGCGAACGACCCGGTTAATGGTGACGAATTTGAGCAGCGCGATGAGCGCATTATGTTTGGCGGCTCCGCCCATAATGATTTCTCTTTAGGCGATACGATAACGCTGCGTGTCGGTGGCGATACGCGGTTTGATTCAATCTTCAACATTGGCCTTTTCAATACTACAGCGCGCGCGCGGTTCGATACCGTTCGCAATGATGAGGTCACTGAATTCTCGCTTGGCAGCTTTGCAGAGGTGAGCGTCGAACTTGCGCCAAATCTCAGGTTTAGTGTTGGCGCGCGAGTGGATTTGTTTGCCTATGATGTGACCGCTGATCTAGCAGCTAACTCCGGAGACGGCCATGACGCGATTTTCACGCCGACAGCAGCGCTCGCCTGGCAGGTGACTGACAGGATCGAGCTGTTTGCCAACTATGGCCAGGGCTTCCATTCCAACGATGTGCGTGGGGCTGCAACCGTCATTGACCCTGTGACGGGGGATAACGTTGACACTGTTCCAGTGCTGGTTCGGGCGCAAGGCGCCGAGCTTGGCGCGCGCTATTCGACTGGTGATGTGCAGTTGGCGCTCGCGGGCTTTTGGCTAGAGCTCGACAGCGAACTGGTCTTTGTGGGAGACGCTGGCACGACAGAACCGAATAATGGCTCTCGCCGGTTTGGCGTTGAGGCTAGCGCTTTTTGGCGCCCTTATGCATGGCTGGCTCTAGATGTGAGCGCGGCTTATACAGATGCCCAGTTTAGCGGCGTTGATCCCCTGGAGAACAACATTCCCCAAGCGGTCGAGTCGGTGATCGGTGCTGGCATGGTGCTGGGCCCCTTTGATGGCTTCACCGCTTCGGCCCGGCTTCGTCACTTTGGCGAAGCGCCTTTGATTGAGGACAATTCGGTTAGATCAGAGCCAACAACAGTGGTGAATCTAGGTGCCTATTATGATATCGGACCGTTCCAATTTGGTCTTGATGTTCTCAACCTGCTGGATTCGAAAGATGCGGACATCACCTATTTCTTTGAATCTCAGCTTCCGGGTGAAGCAGTGCCTGTTGAAGACATTCATCTTCATCCCGTTGAGCCGCGGCAAATTAGAGGCTCTTTGACTTTTCGCTTCTAAGGAATGCCAAGCGCATCTTTGTCAATGGTCGCGGCATGATAGTCGGCACACGACAACTGCGCGCGCAGCTCGGCGTCAATGTCGCGAATGCGGGCATCCGCCGCTGTTTCTTCACGCAAGTTCACCAAGAAGAAATCGCTAGCGCCTTGAGCAAAACGCCGCTGTTCTGCGTCCCGCATGGTATCTGCTTGGGAGACATCGAGCGCGGCCAGCTTCAGTAAATCGGTCGCAGTCTTGAGATCGATCAAGATGGTTTGTATCTCAATTGCGACCTGGTCTTCCAACAGTCTTGTTTGCTGGCGTATTGCAGTGGCTTCAGCTTGCGCTGTTTCAATGCGGCCACGGGCTTCTCGCATTTGTAACGGCATGGAAAACCGTAATCCGACGGCGCCCTCTGCCGGATCCCGGCTTGCGCCGCCTTGGGCAATTGCCCCCACATCGTTGGACGCTTCAAGAGAGAGATCAAGACGCGGCTTCAAGCCATTTTCCGCCAGCGCATTGCGCGCGCGCGCGCGGTTGAGGCCAGCCTGCAAGACACCCAGGTCGGGGCGCACAGATAAAATGTCGGGAATTGTCATTTGATCGACAACGGCCCAGCGCGGAATAATCCCATCCATTACAGGGACCGGCGGGAGTGTATCTGCCCCCGGTTCCACCATGGCGCCCTCGTTACTACGATAAAACAAGGCCAATTGCGCTTGGGCCGCCGCGAAGTCGCGTTCAGCTTGCCGCGTAAAAATCCGGCGGCGCGTGATGTTCTGCTGGTTCTCTGTCAGGAAAATAGCTGCGCGCGCACCGCGCTCGACTTCTTTCTCCAGGCCTTCTTGGCGTACAAGCGCCAGGTCCAACAGGCTTTGGAAAATCTGAAGCTTGTGGCCCTCGGCGACCCAGCGCCAATATGCTGATAGGGCCTGATGCTGAACGCCTAGCTGCGTGAGGAGAACTTCTAGGTCCGCTTGCTTGGCCGCGAGTGCTGTATCGCGCAAGGCGAAGCGTCGGTCGTCAATCTCTCGATCCCGCAGCAGCGAAAAAAATGCGCCGATTTTGAACTCTCCTCCTTCATTGGTGAAGGCTAGATCGTCATAGATTGGGAAAGTGCCTTGGGAGACGCGGTAGCTGCCAAAGACGCGGCCGCCCAACGGCCGCAAATTGCGCTCAGCTGTCACGTCGACCGTCTGGCCATTGTAGAACCCATAAAGATAGTGGCTGGTGGCGCTGGAGAAGACGATGTCAAACGCGCCTGCCGCCGTTAGTTCTCGGCCCAGGGCGGCTTGTCGCCGCGCTAGGCTTTCTAAGATTTGGGGATAGTGCTCAGCCGAACGTTCCAGGACAGTGTCAGGCTTTAAAAAGCGTATATCGCCGACACCTTGGGCGTAGCTCGAGGGGGCGTCAAACGCATTGAGCAGCAGAAGGGCCCAGGCCCAGCGCAAAGCCTTCATTAGCGCCCTGCCGCTTGGCTTGCGTCGAGTGATGCAGTGGCCAGGCCACCAATGTCCTCAGGACCCGCGTTAAACTGGGGCGGGAAATTGTTGAGTTGTCTCCAAAGTTCGAAGCCAACAGGCACGGTGTCAAACAGGACCCAGCCTCGCGCGGCACTCCCAAGACGTACAAACCGCTCGTCGGGCCACTTCTCGTCCCGGGTTTCCCCCTCTGTAACCAGAACCCGGAAACGTCCGTCAGCGCCGGCTGACAAGTCTATTGCGGCGACGCGGCCTCCAAACGTTCCAATGGCCATCTCAGGCCAACCGCTAAATTGAAATGCTGGCCATCCTTCGAACTCAAGTCGAACCGGGGAGCCTGGCCGCACCAGGGCGACGTCGCGACCATCGATGTAAAGCTCGACAGCTCTTGGTACCTGGGTCGGGACAAAGGTCGCAATGCGCTGGCCGGTGCTAATAAAGGTCGCGCTATCACCGGCGTTGACCTGCAGGATAACGCCGTCACGCGGCGCTTTTACGGTCTGCACCGACTGCCGGGAAATTCTCACATCAATCCGAT
>CAKZYD010000015.1 GCA_937884085.1 uncultured Sphingomonadales bacterium
ATATTAGTTGACATCACGCTGACCACAGGTTTCTCGCTAGAGCCGAATGACGTGGGACTGAAGCTCATGACCATCGGAGAAAGCCGGACCATTGGCTATGCCGCAGCCGGCGGCGCTGGCATGCTGACGCTGTTCATCCGTGCTGTGATGTGTAACTGGATGGTCTCCACCGGCGTCGTGGCGGCTATGATGTCGACCTCAGTAAGCGGTAAAGTCATCGCAATGTGGATGCCAATCCTCATCTTCTTCTATCTCGGCTTTGAACACTCCATCGTGAATATGTTCTTGTTCCCAATCGGTATTCTGCTCGGCGCAGAATTCACCTGGGGCGATTATCTGATGTATAACGAGATACCGACCGTTATCGGCAACCTCGTCGGCGGCCTGACCTTTGTGGGTGCGATGATTTACTCCACGCACTATAAAACCAGCCCATCGCGCCGCGCAGCCGTAGAGCGCAATGATGATGCCATAGGCTCTAAGGTGCCAGCAGAATAATTCTGTGCTCTAGCAAGCGGGCAGCGTAGCGATTATCCTAGCTGCGCTGCCCTTCTTTTTCTTAAGCGGTCCACCTTGGCTGATACCACGTCTCCTGCGCCCGTCCTTACCGTCACGGTCGGGCAGTATTCGGCGGCAGGCAGCAGAAAAGCAGACAATCAGGACTTCTATGGCGCCATATTGCCTGATGGAGGCGCACCGCCTCTCAAAGGCATCGCCATTGCCATGGCCGATGGCATCAGCACTAGCCAGCAAGGCGCCGTTGCGTCCGAAACAGCGGTGGCCTCTTTTCTCACCGATTATTTCTCCACACCAGACAGTTGGACTGTCCAGCGCGCTGCCACAACAGTCATCTCCGCGACCAACGGCTGGTTCCATGGCCAGAATATCAGCTTGGGGGATGCCAGTAAGGACGCCGGGCTGGCCTGCACCTTTGATGCTTTGGTGCTGAAAGGGCAGGAGGCCCATATTTTCCATGTCGGCGATGGCCGCGTTGGCCTTGTGGCGGGCAAATCGGTGGATGTCATCACCCGTGACCACCGCGCGCCCGGCGGCGAGGGGGGCACGCTTTTAAGCCGCGCGCTTGGCGCTGACCACAATGTGGAGGTGGACTATCACCGCCGCGCCATTGCTACTGGCGATATCTTCATTTTGACCACAGACGGCGTCCACGACCATGTCAGCCCGCAAGATATGGTGGAGCGTGTGCAGGGAGCAGACACGCTCGATAGCGCGGCAAAAACTATCGTTCAAGCAGCCCTCGACAAGGGCAGCGAAGACAACCTGACTGTCCAACTGGTCCGCATAGAGACAGTGCCACAGGCAAGCAGCGCCGAGGTTGTGCGCAGCGCGCAGGGTCTGCTTATCCCCGGTGCCTTGAAGGCGGGCGACATACTGGACGGCTTTCACATCGTTCGGCAAATCCACAGTTCGAGCCGCAGCCGTGTCTTCTTAGCCCGTGATGAAGATGGCGCGCCGGTCGCACTCAAAGTATTGTCTGCAGAGGCCGCAGAGAATGCGGCGGCCAGACAGCGCTTTATGCTTGAGGAATGGATTGCAGGCCAGCTGCAAAGCGACCATGTGCTGCGCGCTGCGGAACGCCATGAAGAGCCCGCCCATCTGTCTGTCGCCATTACCTATTTTGAAGGCCAAACCCTGCGGCAATGGATGTCGGAAAAACCAGCGCCTGAGGTGGCTGTCGTGCGGACCATTCTCAAGCAGCTCATCTATGGCCTGAGGGCCTTTCACCGCAAAGACATGCTGCACCAGGATGTGCGGCCGGAAAATGTGATGATAGGCGCTGATGGGACGGTGAAAATCATTGACATTGGCTCTGTCTACGTGCCGGGTTATGAGGAGGCAGCGCCAGGTATTGCCGGACATATGCCTGGCACCTTTCAGTACACTGCGCCAGAGTACCTCACGGGTGACCAGGTGAGCTGGCGCTCTGACCAGTTTGCGCTGGGCGTTATGGCGTATGAGATGCTGACGGGTCGCCTGCCATACGGCGCTGATGTCGCTAAGATATCAGACCGCTCCGGCCAGCTGCGCCTGAAATACACCCCCGCACGGTCCTATGCCCCGCGGTTGCCGCTCTGGCTCGATGCAGCGCTGGAAAAAGCGGTCCACCCAGACCCCATTCGGCGCTTTGATGCACTGTCTGAGCTTGAGGAGGCGATTACCAATCCCGCCAACGTCCAGGCCGAGCGCAGCCCGGTCTCGCTCATGGCCCGTAATCCTGTTGTCTTTTGGCAGACAATAAGTGCGCTATTGGCGTTTCTGGTCCTCATTCTCCTCTACCTTCAATCAGGCGCATAGCACCATGAGGTATCAGCCAGGGTCTTGACGTCCTGAATGATAGCTTATATTCAACTATATGGTTGAATATAAGGGGATGCCTGTCGATGCTGGATACCACTTTTCATGCGCTCGCTGATCCGACCCGGCGCACGCTTTTGTCCAAGGTCGTGGTTGGACGCCAGCGGGTGACGGACCTGGCTGCTGAATTTCCAATGTCGCTCAACGCGGTCTCAAAACACATTCAGGTTCTGGAAAGAGCAGGCCTTGTGGTCCGTGAGAGAGTGGGGCGAACACACTTCATCGACAGTGACCTGACGGGATTTGCTGAGGTGCAGGCGTGGCTGTCTCAGATGCAGAGGTTCTGGGCCATCCGACTTGATCAGTTAGGGGATGTTGTGGAGCAAGGCGAATGACCACGAGCGCCCCTGAAAACACTGCATATGCGGTAACGCAAACGCGCATTTATTCCGCTGACATAGAAACAGTGTTCAACGCGCTCATTGACCCCGAAACGGTGAAACGGTGGATGTATGGCCCTGATACCACCGTCGTAGACTTTGTTCTGCAACCAGAAATTGGCGGCCGTTTCTTTCTCTTGATGCGTGGACAGGATCGAGAGTGGCCGCATGAGGGCAAAATAACGCACTTTGAACGGCCAAACCGCCTTGCTTACACCTGGCTAAGCCCATCTACACAAGGCCGCGAGACGCATGTTGATATCACTTTAACGGCGATTGAGGTCGGCAAAACCGAACTGGTTCTCGTGCATACGGCTCTGCCAGACACGTATGCGGCCTTTGACCAAGGCTGGGCAGAATTGCTTGTAAATCTTGGCGTTACGCTGGGCTAAGCGAGCACATCAGTGCTGTGCGGTGCAGTATGAAAGGAGGGGATTTAGCCCTTACTTTTCCATCGTCTTGGGTGAAGGATTGAAAATTTCCTAACAATCTCAATTGGATCATAGGTGTATGTTGCATTTTGCGCAACTATCGGTGTGTTCCTTGCGTTTGTGTGCGGCGCAGCAAAGTCGTATTTCCATTCCATCGAACAACGGCGTTTCTTAAGGATTCAACTGATGAAAAAACTATTCGCAACTGCAACAGCATGCGTCGCTTTACTGGCTGCACCGGCACAAGCTTTCACCACCTGGTCAAATTTTGAAATTGATGGATATGACGTGACTGCACGCTATCACGATGGCGACCTTCGTTATATTACGGCTGTGAATGAAGAAACCGGCGACACTTTCAGCGCGCGCGTGGGTTACAACGGCGTTGCAACTGTAAAGCGTGGTGGCCAAGTGGTCCGCATTGATCTGGATGCCGCTGAAGAGCGTCTCTTTGCCAAGACGACAATGGATGACCTCGCTGCCGCAAAATAGCAGCTTATGAGGTAACTCGCAGAACCTCCCCAAAGTTTTCTGTGATTACTAAAGCCGGGCTTTGTCCCGGCTTTTTCTTTGCTTTTAGCAGAAATGAAACGGTTTAAGCTGCCCGGATCGTGGTAATGACGTTCACCAGCCC
>CAKZYD010000016.1 GCA_937884085.1 uncultured Sphingomonadales bacterium
ACCTCTCGGCCATCCCGGGCGTTTCCACGTGTGAGGATACGGCCTAGCCCTAGCAGCGCATCTGTGCTGTAGTGCCCATCAAAGAAAAGGGCCCGCCCTTAAAAAAGGAGCGGGCCAGTCTTAGAGGAAGCGCTCCGCCGCCTGGGCAGGCAAGGCGGAGCGAATTGTGGCCGGAGACCTGCTATCTCCGACCGGGGAGCAAACTCTCAAATCAAGCGTTGTCTAGGCAACCCGTGTGCGACGAGCCGCCCTGTTCATGCGGCGGCAGCGACGAATGGTACGGTCGTCAAACGCGCTCTTGACTTGGGTGTTCAGAACGTTGCGGGTTTCAAATGTCATCATTGGTCTCATCCTTTATCTGTGCGCCGATCTCTGTGATCAGCTGATGGTGTATGTGTAGTATGGTGTATTAGTGATGTCAAACACTAAATCAAAAAATTTGTGCTTTTTCTTTTCCCGTGTCGGGAGAAGGCACATGGGATATGACGTTCTCACGCCCTAAAAACGGGTCATTGTCCGGCTTCGACTGGGCAATCTAGGGGCAAACATAAGACCCGTTTTCCGCCATGGATGCCCCGGTCCTCTGCCTGCGCGGCGCTAGGCAATCCGTGGCATGATGCGTTGTAAAAGAGCGATGTCTTAAAAAAGGTCTTGCGGGATGGCCGTCTCCTGAGGACCGCGCGGACTTGGCATTCAGCGATTGAATTTACATCAAAACAGTGAAAGTTGCTGCGGCGCTGTCTGGCGTGTTTTTGGTAGGGATAAGACCGAGGTCGCAATAGCAGAGCGTTTGAACGGGTCGGCGACTTCCCGCGTTGCCACCTTTAAACCATGGCGCTTTGCGGCAAGGGTGAAACGCCGCTGAATGAGATCAGCATACGGCCCCGCGCCGCGCATCCGGTGGCCGAAGCGAGGGTCGTTTAGCTTGCCGTCGCGCATAGCGCGCAAATGGCCGAGCACACGGGCTTTTTTATCCGGCGCATGGCGGCCCAGCCATTGGCTGAACAAGGGCGCGACTTCGCCTGGTAGCCGCAGCATCACCCAAGCGGCATGATGTGCGCCTGCATTGGCCGCGGCGGCTAAGATGCGCTCAATCTCATGGTCTGTCAGGGCGGGAATAACCGGCGCCATCATCACTGTAACTGGCACGCCCTTGGCTGCGAGCGCTTCCATAGCTGCTAAACGCCGAGCCGGTGTGGCAGCGCGCGGCTCTAAAGTGCGGGCAAGTTTTCGGTCCAAGGTGGTGATTGAAATACCGACGCTGACGAGGCCTTTTTTGGCGAGCCGTGCAATCAGCTCCAGGTCATCCAAGATGCGGTCGCTCTTGGTGACGATGGACACGGGATGAGTATGCCTCTCTAGGACCTCCAAGATTTGCCGCGTGAGGCGCAGCTGGCGTTCGATAGGCTGATAGGGGTCTGTGTTGGTGCCAAGGGCTATGGTTTTGGGCACATAGCCTGGCCGTGTGATTTCTTTCTCCAGCAAACTGGCTGCATTAGGCTTTGCAAAGAGCTGCGTTTCAAAATCTAGACCGGCGGACAGGCCCATATAGGCGTGGCTCGGCCGGGCGAAGCAATAGACGCAGCCATGTTCGCAGCCGCGATAGGCATTGAGGGACTGCTCAAAGGGCACATCCGGGGATGTGTTGCGCGTGATGATGGCGCGCGGAGTTTCTAAATGAACCTCGGTGCTAAGCTGTTTGGGCGCAGTATCAACTGTGTTCCAGCCGTCATCGAAGAGACTACGCCGTGCTTTTTCAAAGCGGCCTGTTTGATTGCTAACCGCGCCGCGGCCCCGACTTTCAATAATATCAATGCTCTCATCCATGCGGTTTCCATAGCACGGAGAAGAGAACAAAAAAAGAACATTCTCAGGTTTCGGTGAGCCGGGGCATCAAATCGACGAAGTTGCAGGGCTTGTGACGGCTGTCGAGTTGGTCTTTTAAAATCTTATCCCAGCCGTCTTTGACCGCGCCGCGTGAGCCGGGCAGGGCGAACATGTAAGTGCCGCTGGCAACGCCTCCTAAGGCGCGGCTTTGGATGGTCGAGGTGCCGATGGTTTGAAAGCTGACCCAGCGAAAGAGCTCGCCAAAGCCTTCGATTTCCTTGTCCATGACTTCGTGAAAGGCTTCTGGCGTCACGTCGCGCCCGGTCACGCCGGTTCCGCCGGTGCTGATGATGGCATCGACCTCAGGGTCGGCAATCCAGCGCCTCAGCAAGTCGGTGATAGCCGACACATCATCTTTGACGATGTGTCGGTCGTGAAGTGTATGGCCCGCCTCTTCAATGCGTTCTGCCAGGATGGTGCCGGAGGCATCCGTCTCCAGCGTGCGCGTGTCAGACACGGTGAGGGTGGCGATTTGGATGGGCTTAAAGGGCAGGCTTTGGTCGATTGGCACGGGTTTGGGCCTCGGAGAACAGCGGACGGTCCTCCATATCTATCCCCGCATCGCTATCAGGTTCAAGCTTCGGCCATAGGCCTGCCGCCACGCGGTCCAGCGTCTTGGTCTCCAGCCCCATGGCTGTGCGGTAAATCCAATAGTTGGCCGAGACTTCTTCCACATAGCCACGGGTTTCTTTCAGCGGGATTTTCTCAATAAACCAGAGTGGGTCGCTGTCATCGAATTTGCGGCGCCATTTGGAGAGATTGCCGGGCCCGCCATTATAGGCTGCCAGCATGTGCAAGAGGTCGCCGTCCGTTGACTTGTGGGTTTTCAGATAGGTCACATAGCGCTGGCCAAGCGACATGTTGAATTCTGCATCATAAAGTAGGTTTTGCCGGTCGCGGATGAGGCGGCGGTCTGCGCTGATAAAGCCAGCTGTGCGCGGCATGACCTGCATTAGGCCCCGTGCGCCAGAGCGGCTGCGCGCCCGGCTGGAAAAGCGGCTCTCCTGGCGAATCAGGGCGAACAGCATGGCAGGGTCCGTCTGGAAGCCATCACGTGGTTGCCAGCTGGGAATGGGGTAGAGGTTGAGAAGCGGCGCGATTTGGCCTTCCGGCGCGCTTTCGGCGATGCGTAGCTGCGCCTGCGGCAGGTCCAGGCGATAAGCCAGCGCGAGCAGAGCTTGATAGGCGTCGTCTTCAGCGCGGTACCAGCTATAAAGCAGTTCCTGGTCTGCCAGGTCGCTTTGGCCCACTTGGCTGAGCGCCACCGCGCGCTGCACGCCGGCCATGCTGGAAATCTCCGCCCAATGGACTTGGCTGAATTCCGGCGGGCTCCAGTCGCGGCGGATTTCGATGCCCAATTGGCGCGCTGCGACGAGGCCGTAAAAGCTATCTGGCGCGGCTTCATAGCCTTTGCGCAGCAGCGTGCTCACGTCTTTGGGCATGGCAATGCGGTAGGCTGCGCGCGCGGC
>CAKZYD010000017.1 GCA_937884085.1 uncultured Sphingomonadales bacterium
CCATGGCTGCTTTTGGCTGGCGCTTAAAGCGTCATCACGTCTGTTGGCGTGAGAGCGACGCTTTAAGTCGTTGTTTTGCCGCGTGTCCAGACGGCGAACCGCACACACTTTGCTTTGAAACGCTTTAGAACCGCAAAGTCGCTTCCACACCATAGGATCTTGGATCATTATAGTCGCGGATGAAGCTGCCTAGATTGTTTGCATCCTGTGCAAACCGCTCATTTGCAAGGTTCCTGGCAAATGCAACCACGCGCCAGGTTTCACCTTGTACCCCTGCACGTAAATCAATGAGGTTTACGGCATCGATCTGGTAGGTGACGCCTGGGCTTTGCAAGATGTGGCCGCCTTGATAGCGCCAATCTGCTCTCCCGACCAATGCCAGCTCATCGGTTACCGGCTGGGTCAATTGAAGCCCAAAGTTTGCTGTCCATTCTGGCACGGATGGCGGGCGTCCTTGATCTTGTATCTCTGCATCCAGAAAACCGACCGCGCCATTGACTTGGATTTGCTCGGTTACTTGGTAATTGAAGTCCATTTCAAGACCAATAATTTCTGTGCTGGGAACGTTGGTCGTCAGTCTGAATGGGGCCTCAGCAATCACCGTGGTGAGCTGTTGGTCAGAATAGTCAATGTAAAACACTGACCCATTGAGCGCTAAATCTCCATCCAACCATGTGCTGCGGAAGCCAATTTCGAAGTTATCGGTTGTCTCTTCTTGCGTGAGATTGCCGGTGTTGAAGAAGCCAAATCGAAAACCGCGTGCGTAGGTGAAGTAGGTATTCAGATTGTCGTTCACTTCGTAAGCGACTGTGACTTTTGGTTGGAAGCCGCTATCGGTTTCCTCGAGCGCGTCAACCAGGGTCCCGTTCGCATCCAGTTGCTGAACAAGTGCGCCAGTGTTGCCATCAAACTGCGTAGTGTCGAAAGAGTCTTCATCATAGCGTGCCGCGAAGGTGATTTCGAGCTGGTCCGTTAAATCATACTGCATCTGGCCGAAAATGCCCCAGATGTCGTCTGTTTTGTCGTCAAAACGGTTGAGCGCGGGTGCTTGCACACTGCCGTCCGGGCCAAGCAAAAAGCCGACTTGGAGACCTTGCGAGGCCTTGCGGTGAATATACTCAAACCCAGCAAGCCAACGTAGCCGCTGATCTGATGGCGAGACGATGCGCAAGTCTTGCGTTACTACTTCAAAATTGTCGAACAAGTCCTGATAGTTGTCAAACGGTGCAGTAAATGCGTTGGGGTCATCCGCAGGCAGCGCGTTTGGCCCAAAGATCGGACCAAATAATCCAAGCTCAGGCGGCGCGCCAAGCTCTGGCGGTGCAATCCAGGATGCCGTTCCAAACAGATCTTGATTGAGATCCATATATCCAGTTGTTGATGTGATCGTTCCAATTTGCGTTTCGATGTCGATTTTTGCTGATAAATCGACAATCTCACGATTCTCAGACCCAATAATGCCGCGGGACGGATCGTTTTCGCGAACAAACAAATTCACTTCATCTGGACCACCAAAGCGCGCTTGTTTCGCAGCACCCGCTTCAATGTCTGTATAAGATGCGCGAAGGTCGATGCTCACGGTTTCACTGGGCAGGAAGAGCAGACGTCCTCGGATTGAGGCATTTTCCTCAAAATCAATGTCTTCGCCTTCAATGGAGTCAACCAAACCGTCGGTGTTGCGATAAAATCCACTGAGTTTGAACAGCAACTTGTCTTCAATAATTGGCCCGGAAACTGTGCCCCGGACAATCGCATCATTTCCTTTCGCATAGGAGGCAATGACTTGGCCTTCTAAGTCGTTGGTTGGCGCTTTCGTGACGACATTAATTGCGCCTGCGATTGCGCCTGCGCCATAGAGACCGCCTTGCGGGCCTTTGAGCACTTCGATCCGTTCAATGCCAAAAAGGGCGTTCTGGTTGATCGCGTCAACCGTGGCCGTTTTGACCCCGTCAACCACATAGGTGATGGGCGCCCAGCCCTGCTGACTGGTCGTCACGCCGCGAATGGTAAAAAATGTAACGCCGGCGCGAAATGTTCTGCGGGCAAACAGGTTGGGGGTTTGGTTAAACAGCCCAATGATATCGATAATGCCGCGGACTTCTAAATCGTCTGCATCGAACGCGATGATCGATTCAGGAATATCCTGCAAGGTTTCTGCGCGGCCTCGAGCAGTGACAAAGATTTCCTCATCGGCCTCCGCCACTTCCACTTCCTGCGCATGGGCACAGTGCGGCGCTGTCAGCATCGCCATACTCATCGCTAATGTGGACGGCAGCGCTATTAATTTGGCTTTTAGGTTTGGCATCATTTCCTCCTTGTCCTGACCCTTTGGCAGGTCTCCATTTGACGTCACTCTTGCTGTGAAAGCGCTTCTATCGGCGTATAGTCATATGACAGTCCAAAACACTTGGGACTGATGTATTTAAGCGCCTGCGGTGTTTGCAAAGCGGCCGGCGCGGCGGCGGCAAGAACTTTGACCCGCTGACCGTAACGCATCGCTTCAACGGGAATGGGCTCGGCGGTTTCGCGATCGACCACCATAATGAGATCTGGCACAACCGCGCGCAATGTGTCCCCTTCCAAAGCGATCAAGTATTCGTTTTGGAACTGAATGGTCATCGTTTTCTGATCGCAGGAAAACGCTTCGAGCGTGCATTGACCGACAGAAAAACCGCTGGTGGTTTCTCGGCGTAGATCAATCAGCTTCCCGTCAAATATCTCACGGGCAAAGCCGTATGTTTTCGATGTATTGAAATACTCTAAGACGGCCTCAATCGGGTCTCCGGCTTTTCGCCCAGCTGCAATGCATTCACCCAGTTTGAGCGCCATGGGCAGGGTGCCATGGATCATAGTGCGCTTTGCCTCAGCCCCCGTCATGGCATAGCCAGAGACCATGCAGCTCAGCCCCATTTGGATAGCGACTGCGCGGACGAAGGTTTCCGCGTCTTTTGCATCGCTGGTTTCAATGATCGCGGAGTTTGCGTGCTCATCGACGATGACAAACGGTGTTGCGGAAATCCCCTCGAAGTTCATGGTCACCATCTGGACTTCGGGAAAGGCTCTACCCATACCATCTGCGTTGACCAAAGGCAGACCGAGCCGGGCCGCTGCAACGACCGGTATGGTGGAATTAACGCCGCCAATCTCAACGGGAATTAACGCGTCAAAAGGCTTTCCGATGCGTTCTGACAAACGCTTAATGGCGAGATCAATGTCATCGCCTGATGAGCCTTTTTCGCTCAACACCGTCGGCGCGCCAAGCATAGCGACCATGCAAACCATCGCGTCATCGTCAAGGTTCTCAATGTCGATGATGTCCGGCTGGCCATATTCGCGGATCGCTGCTTGGGCCATAAGCCGGCCAATATAAGGGTCGCCGCCACCGCCTGTTGCAAGCAGTGTGGCCCCGCGCGCGAAATCATGGATGGCTGCTACGGTGAGCGAGAGGTGTCCTTCTGCGACTTCTCTTTGCGCTGTTTGCTGTGGATCACTCACGCCGCTTCCTTCCCGTTCAGCGCCAGAGACCCCGCGACTTTGATGCGCAAGCGCACAGAACCGCCCGGCACATATGCAAGTGGCAATTCTTCAATGTCGGTTACTTCGGTGCTGCTTGCTATTGCGCCCGCCTTAACGGCGCGTTCTTTGGCTTCGGCAATGGCCTGTTCCATTGCCGTTTCGCGGCCGAGCTCATCATAAGAATAGACCTTGTCAACTTCGCCGCCGATCAAGGCGACGGACGCCCCTATCGCATTTGCTTCGCCGGAGTGTTTGTGCGTTGGGACTTCTGATAGTCCTTTGAGGTCGCGGTTGATTATGATTGCGCCGCCGCCAACCAACACCAGCGGCGCATCTCCAGCGCTTGTTTTCATCCGATCGATGCCATCTTCCACAATGCGGTGCATCTCATCGGCAGCGCGGGCGATTTGGTCCCGGCTTAGGCTTTCAAGTTTTGACGTGTCGCCAAATGAAGCATGGCCCGCAGCGATGGCTATGTCCGACGCGGTCAATGTGTCACCGCCGAACACCAGTGCTTGTTTATCGATTTTATAGCCCACGGAGCGCGGGCCGACCGTCACCGACCCGCCGTCATATCTGACATAGCTGCCGCCGCCGAGCCCAATGGCCAGCACATCAGGCATGCGGAAGTTCGTTCGCACGCCGCCGATGTCGACCAGGACGGACGATTCCCTTGGAAATCCAGCATTTAAAACGCCGATGTCGGTGGTTGTGCCCCCAATGTCAGCAACAATCGCGTCTTTAAGGCCGGAAAGATAGGCCGCGCCGCGCATGCTATTTGTTGGCCCAGATGCAAAGGTCAGAACAGGGTATTTTTCAACAAAATCGGCACTCATGAGTGTGCCGTCGTTTTGTGAGACGTAAAACGGCGCTGTGATCCCAAGCGTTTTAAGGGCGCCTTTAAAACCAGTGATGGTGTTATGCGCAAGGGTCGATAAGCTGGCGTTCATAACGCCGGCGTTTTCCCGTTCGAGCAAACCAATCCGGCCAATCTGCGAAGACCGAGAAACTTTGCACTCAGGATGCTCATTTTGAATGATCTCGCTGGCGCGGCGCTCCATTGCATCATTGACCGGTGCAAAAAGGCCAGAGATGGCAACTGCGTTAAGCTTGCTTTTCTTAAACCGTTTCGCCGCATCCGCGACCGCTAGCTCATCAAGTTGGGCGTTTATGCGGCCATCAAATTGATACCCACCCTGAACCATGATCGCATCGCCGCCGATCTGCGCGGCAATGTCTTCTGGCCAATCCGAAAGGGGAGGGAGCGCCCGCGCGGCTGGCAGCGCAATGCGCAGAATACCAACCCGGTCTAGTCCGCGGCGCTGGACGAATGCATTGGTGAAATGGGTTGTACCAATACACACGACGTCAATATCGGTCGTGGCAATGCCCCCACTTTGAACCACGGAGTCGATTGCTGCGACGATGCCGTCGCCAACGCGTTCAGTGGTCGGTGTTTTAATCGAAGCAACAACAGTGTCGCCGTCCATCAGAACGGCGTCGGTATTTGTGCCGCCGACATCGACGCCAATGCGCATATGGTCCCCCAGACAACCGATTGGTCACGACGCTAAAACAGCTGCTTGGTTTGGGAGAACACCCAGGGTGGGTAGGTGTTTAAAGAGGAGTGGGTAGGTGATGCAAAAATACATCCCTGCTCGTCGCTACATCAAACTATGGCGAAGACACAGCCGGATGGCATCTTGCCTCGAACTCACATTGAGCTTTTCAAAAACATTTTTGAGATGAAACTTCACCGTATTCCTTGAAATACCGAGTACGTCGGAGATCTCTTGGTTCGTGCGGCCCTGCACAAGACTTCTGACCACGTCAATTTCTCGCGTACTTAAGAGTGTTTGGCTCGATGGACGGGCTTGATTGCTGGCGTTTATTTCAGCAACAACTGCAGCTAGGAATCGGTCTCGCAACCGGTTATGGCCATATTGATCTGCATATCCTGCGCAGCATCGGATGAGCTCGACAACCTCGCGACCTTCGTCAATGAATGGCCGTTTAAATTCCTCAAACAATGCCGGGGCTAAGGCGTCATTGAAAAATCGTTTGGCATCTTCCACTTTGCCCAAATTCTTCGATGCGATCGCGCTTAGCAAAGCCAGGGTTATGAACGGACGGTAGAGGTGCGTCCGGCGCGCCCATGCTCGATGGTTGCTTAGGAGATCAAGTGCCTCGGCGTTTTTGCCAACCTTGATAAGCTGGCGTGCGCGTGCTGCAACCGTGTGAAACACGTCAAATCGGGTGAGAGCGTGTGTGTCTCCTGCGCTATCTAATGCCAAGCATTCGCCTGATGCGATTGTGCTGGTTGCCTCTTCATGTGCACCGCGCAGCACTTGTGCAAATCTGCCGACACGGGTTAAATCCCGGCGCTGCGCTAATGTGAGCGCGCTGGTGTGTATCTGCGCGATCGTATCGCTTTTTCCGGTGGCCTGTGCGATGGAAAATCCAGCGGCATAGGCGGCGAGATAGACTTCCGTCCACGCATCGCTGCGCTCAATTTTCGGCAGCGCCACATCCAGGTACTGCCGCGCCTGCGCAAGCTCGTTGCTCTCATAATAAAGCAGGCTCGCATACGCAGCTCCGATGGCATAAAGGTCCGAATCAAAGCCAAATTGAGAGGTGGAAAGATCAAGGCCCTGGTGCAATACGGATTTGGCGTCACGCAGTCTGCCTTCCAGATAGTATGTGAAACACTGGTGGAAGTAGACAAAGGCCTCGCCATAAAGCGACCCGGCCTTTTGATACGATAAGATGCATGCTTCGGCATAGCGATGTGCTGTGTCAAACGCCCCCAGCCGAAAGTGAAAAAAGCTCAGGGTGTTAAGCTGCATCGCGGCAAAGTAATGATCGTTCTCGGTCAGCGCTGTATCCATGCTTTCAAGATGCTCGACCATTTCTGCAAGGCGTGTGTGTTGATCGCTATACACCACAATCAGGGAGTCCACGAGCGCGACGTCTTTTCGCAATGAGGCGTCTGCGTTTAGGGCCTCCGAAAAAGCCAGACGCAAGTCTCTGTGCCCATTGGCTGCTGCTTCATATTCGCCGACTTTGAGCTTTGCGTAGATATCGGCGATCCAGACGCTTGGATGCTTGCGAATGACCTCAGAAGGTAGGCATTCCAGCGCTTTGAGCACCCAAGATAGATTGCCCATCATCGCTTGGCGCCACCCGCCGAGCGCTGCCAGTGTCTCCGCAACGAGGACGGGATCGTTTGTGGTAAGTGCAAATTGGATTGCCTCTATCGGGTCGTTATTTTCTCGGTGCCACAGCGCAGCACGTTTTGCGCACTGTGCGATATCGATATGACTGCTGCGGCGCGCGCGTTCGATGAGAAACTCAGCAAAAAGCCGGTGGTATCGGTACCATTGACGATCAGCATCCAAGCTTTCGATAAAGGTGTCGCTGCTTTCTAAATTCTCTAAGATGGCCCAAGCATTTTTCGTGCCGCAGATGTAGTCAGCCAGGTCACCATTTATGCGGTCACACATGGCTGTGCTGAGCAGTAGGGTTTGGCAGTCTGATGACAGCGTTTCGAAGACCTGCTCAATGAAGTATGCGCTTAGTAAACTGCTGCGACCGGTTGTTTGCTCCAACGCTTCCTGCGCGGAGCGCCCTTTCGCCAGCAACTGCCGAATAGCTTGCAGGGCAATTGGCCAGCCTTCGCTGTGCTTGGCCATTGTTTGGCAATAGTCTTGGCGGTTTTTGACCGTTAAGCGTTCGCCCAAATAATGTTCAATGTCCGCGGCGCTAAAGCGCAGCTCGTCCTTAGATATCTCGGTTAACCGGCCTGTTGCGCGCAAATCGGCGGCGTCAATTTTTGAAGGTCGATACCGCGCAGAAAGCACAATTGTGCTGGACGTCAGTCCAGAGATCAGCTGCCGTACGAGGCGTGAACTCAGGTTACTTTCTGCGCGATGAAAATCATCCAGGAATATGGCGTAAGGCTTTTCAGATTGACTAAGTGCTTTGATCAGCGTGTCAGTTAAAAAGCTAAACGATGATTTAGCGAGATCTTGTGGTTGCGGCGGCAGGACATAGTCGATGTCGCATCCCGCACTTTTTAGGCTTGCAACGAGATAACAAAAGAGGCGCAGAGGGTCTTGATCATGTTCATCCAGAGAGAGCCAAGCTGCGTTCCGTCCGGATCTAATGCTGGCCTCATAGAGCTGACACATGGCCGATGTTTTGCCATAACCCGGTGGGGCGTGGATCAAAACAACATTGGCGTCAATGCCCGTCATGTGATTGATACGGCCGCGTTCAATCCAATTCGAAGGGCTCTTATTCGGGCGCAACTTCGTTTCGAGCAACCAGGATGGATATTGATACATGATGCCTACCCCACAATGGGTAGGATGCTACCTTAGAGCCGTTCTATTGTCACGCGCGGCGTTACGAAACGGGGTCAGATGCGTCTTGAATGTGCAGAGGGACCGTGGCATGTCCTGCCAGAGCTGTTAAAACTGTCTGCGTGCCCCGTGCCGTTTCAGTCAGCCCCAAAAATGCTCTAGATCTCGCTTAAAAATGCCTCATCCAGGGCCCTGCTTCGGCTTTGGCCCATTTCCGCGCGATGGGTCTGTGCGGGGTTGAGATGGTGGACGAAGAAACAGACCTGGTGAGTGTCGGATCTTATGGTGTGTGCGGCAATCCGGTCTCAACGTCCCGTGTGCTTCCTATGTTGGGGTACCCCAATTAGTGATACTTGTGCAACATTGGGGCCGCTTAAATTTTTGGCGGCACTTCGCCGAGATTTGCGGGAAGCCTTCAGGATCACTAACTGCAGGTATGAACGATGCAGTGGCGCTTTACGGCCCCTGGATTTTACAAATACTGGTGAAATTTACTTTTTACGATTTCACCATTCTTCATTATCAGGAGGATGTTATCATCCGGGGCTTCAAATAAACCCATATTTTCAACCGGATTTGCGTTCACAACAAGAAGATCAGCAATGGCGCCTTCGCATATAATGCCTAACTCGCCTTTCTTATTTAAAATTTCCGCATTTACCGAGGTTGCTGATCGCAGCGTTTCAAGGGCACCGTTCATACGGGTCCGCGCCGTTAACTCGTGCAGTTCGCGGCCATGAAGACCGCCAAATAAATCTGTCCCCAGCCCTAATTTGACGCCAGCTTCCATGCAATGGTCAATGGCGCGGGCGGCGTCGTCAATAATTGATTTTAGCTTGTCCAGTGCCGACTGTGGCAAGCCATGGCCGCTGCTATTGAGAAGCGATTCCATGACCGTGATGGTCGGCACCACATAGGCGCCATGGCGCGCTATCGTTTCCGCTGTTTGCCGGTCTATTTGAGTGCCATGTTCTATGGACCTTACGCCTGCCTCGGCGCATCTGCGTGACGCTTCGGCGGTATGCGCATGTGCCATGACATAGGTTCGCCGGGTTGCTGCTTCTTAAACAGCAGCCATGAATTCCGCGCTGGTAAATTGATAAATCCAAATCGGGTCGGTTGGCGATAGAACGCCGCCGGAGACAAATAACTTTATTTGATGCGCGCCTTTGCGCAATTCATCACGCACCGCCTGGCGCACCGCATCGGCCCCGTCGACAACCGCCGCAAGCGCTCCGCGATACGCGCATCCGCACACATCAACGGCGCCCTGGGGGCGAAGATCACCATGACCGCCGGTTTGGGATAATGCCCGGCCGCTGATATAGAGCCGCGGCCCCTTTATATACCCATTATCGACCGCTTGGACGAGACCATAATCTGCGCCGCCAGCGTCACGAACTGTCGTAAAACCGCGCAGCAGCGTCTCTTCAAGGTGCTGGCGAGCAAATTGCGCAAGATAGGATGGATAAAGTTGATCAATTGATGCCACATCCAATGTCGGGCTGTTACAATGAAAATGTGCGTCAATGAGCCCTGGCATCACGGTTGCCCCACCCAAATCAAGCGTCACCACGCTACCATCTGGGGGCATTTCCGAGCGTTCAAGATGGGAAATTCTGCCGTTTGACACGGTGAGCATAAAACCCGGTTGGTCAAAAAAATCCACGCCGTCAAAGAGCGAGAAATTTTTAAGGCGCAGTCGATCAGGTGTATTCATGATCATAAATGCCTAAAGCTAGCGATACCTTGCTACAACCTGTGCGCACGCGCCAGGCAGATATTTAGTTGAAATCAAAGCTTATTGTTGCCCCGTATTCTCTGGTCGGCGCAAAATATGCAACGACGGGCGGTAACCCATTAATGGTGCTGTCTTGACCGAATGTGCGGTAGACTTCGTTGGTCAAGTTCTTGCCCCATAGCGTAAAGCTCCAGGCCCCGCTTGCAGGGCGCAGCTCCATACGTGCATTGAATAAGCCGTATTCGTCTTGCCGAGCGAGCGGCGAATTATTGACCAGCGGAAAATAGCCGCTTCTATAGGCATAATCAGCGCCGATGACCGCATCATAGTCAGATGAGATGGGAACGGTATATTCCGCTCCAAAACTCGCCGTCCACTTCGAGGCAAGCGGCAGAGTATCGCCAATGCCAGCAGACTCTAAGTCAAAGCCTTCTTGCGGCTCCAGTCCGTCCGTATTTGTAAAACCGACAGCGCCGAACAAGAATAATTGATCATTGGGCTGTGCTTGAAATTCCACTTCAAACCCATATAAGTCAATGCGTCCAGCATTATCGGTAACGATGATAAAATTACCATCGTCGTCCGTCGCTGTTGCTGTGAGTTGGATGTCTCTATAGTTTGCAAAAAAGCCTGCAAGATTTACCCTTAGCCGGTTTTCAGCAAGATCCAACTTAACGCCTGCTTCATAGGACGTGACCCGTTCTTCATCAAAGGGCGTTAAATCGCCGGGCGAAAATGCCCGTCCATTATAACCGCCGCTTCTAAATCCTTGTGAATAAGAAAAATACAGCAGCGTCGTGTCCGTTGCCTGATATTCAAGGCTGGCTTTTGGCGTGAATGCAGAAAACCGCTCGTCGTCAACACCGTCTGTCACCAAGGCTGCGCCGCCGAGGACCGTATCGATATCAATTTCTTTTTTCTCTGTCGTATAGCGAGCACCACCGGTAAGGCTTAAGCTGTCTGTGAGGGCAAATGTTGCTTGAGCAAAACCGGCAAATGAGGTTGTTTCGTTTCTTGTATCGATATCGAGCTGAGCGCCGGCAAGCTGCGCATCGGTAATGAATTCCCCATCCTCGGTAAAGAAATAGCCGCCGACAAGCCAATCAAGCCGTTCATCAAACCCACCTCCGGTCAGTTGAATTTCCTGGCTAAATTGCCATTGATCAGCCGTGATGAACTGATTGAGAATAGGGGTATTGCCGCCATCAATGTCTTGGCCGCTCGCTTGATCCTGCTCTCGATATGCAGTGATGAGTTTTAGCTTTACGCTGCCCAGGTCAAAATCGGAAATAAGCGATGCGCCAAAGACATCGATATGGTCCTGCACGGACGCATCAAGCGTGATGAGATTGAGATCATCTCTGCTCACGTCGCCATCAACACCGATGACGGAGTTTCTTCCGCCATCATCAAAGCCCGGGGCCGCGGGCGACGTTTCATCAAAAAATACCCGGCCCGTCGGAAGCCCGGTACCGCGGCGGCGCCAATATTCAGTGGATAAATTGAATTCAGCGGTCTCCGCCGGCGTCCAACGCAGTTGGATTTTACCAGCAATATCATCGTCTGCGCCAAGATTTCCGCTGCCGCCTTCGGGTTCTAAATCTTCGCCCCAGCCATCTGACGTCTTGCCAAGAAACGTGAATTTGCCCGATAGCACGTCGTCAGCAATCGGCACATCCAAAATAAACCGCCCCTGCGCGCGCGCGTTATTGCCGCCCGTAACATTGCCGCGCAGACCAAATTCACCCGATGGCTTCCTGGTCACAAGGCTGACAGCACCGCCAATGGTATTGCGCCCAAACAATGTGCCTTGAGGCCCGCGAAGCACCTCAATGCGCTCTATATCCGCCAGTTCAAGCGCAGCGCCGGTTGTGCGCGCAAGGTATACGCCGTCAAGATAGGTTCCAACGCCCGGATCGGTTGTGGTGATAAAATCAACTTGCCCAATACCGCGGATACTAAAACTAGACGCAGATGACGTCGCTGCTGCACCGTTGGAATATTGCAAATTCGGCACATATTGCGCTATTTCATTGACTGTGAATAACTGGCGGCGCTCCAGCGTTTCTTGGGTAAATGCCGTTACCGCAATTGGCGTTTTCTGGAGGTTTTCCTCCTTTTTTCGCGCCGTGATGACGATTGTCTCAATCTGCGCAAAGGCGTGTGACGGTCCCAATAGTCCCAGTGATAGTCCCAGCGCTGTTGTTATTGATAAGTTTCTCTTCAATATGTGCATGCTTCGTCCCCTCAAAAAGTCGTTTTGATTATCGCCCCATCAGCTCTTCAATTGGCTTGAAGTCTTCATCCACGCCAAACTGGCGCGGACCACAAACGGCAATGCTTTCGGGGTGACGCAACATCGGGTGGGCTTGATACCCAATGACGCTGATGCGCTGACCGTATGTGAGCATTTCGCCCGTCAATGGTTCGCCTGAATCAGATTGAACCACGCAAATCATATCGGGCACCAAACATGCTGGTTTGCCTTCTATCCGCGCGATGATGAATTCGTTTTGAAGTTCGATGGTGCACGTCTGCTTGTTGTCTCCAACGCCTTCGATTGTAATGAGGGCGAAGTCCCAGCCGTTTCTGATTTCTCGGGCGACATCCGTCACCTTTCCTTTAAACAGGACTGCCGCAAGTCTTTTGCCATCCTCGTTTAAGTACCCAGTCAGCGTATCGACAACATTGTCGGAGCTAAGGCGCGCCTCGCGAATACGCCGACCTATCTCCCAGGCGTGGGTCACCGTGCCGTGGATTGCTGTGTCTTTGACCTGGCGCCCGCTCATCGGATAAAACGCGCCCCAAATCATCGCGCCAAGCGCCGCTGACATGGACCGGGACAGGGTTTCGGCCGTTTGATCGTTTATGGTCTCTAAAATGATCGAATTGCCTGCTTCATCCATCATGATCGCAGGCGTTGATGGGCATCCGAATATGCTGAACGTGGTCATTTCCACGTGCGGAAACGCGCGCCCCATGCCATCAGCATCCAGTATGGGAATGTTAAGCGCCGCCCCAAGACCAAGCGGAAAAAGCGTATTGACGCCGCCGATTTCTCCACTCACCAGCGCATCGATCTTGCGGCCAAAATGCGTTTGCGCTTTATCGACAATCTCCATCAATGTCCGGCGACTGACAAGACCTTCCAATATCGCTGATGGCGCGCCAATACCGAATACCGACAAGACAAATGCGTCGTCGCTGATGGCGTCTGCGCAGATGAGCTCAGGATACCGTCCGGCCTGCACTTCAGACTGCACGTAAAGTGCTCCAACATATGGATCCCCGCCACCGCCGGTGCCAAGCAAAACCATGCCGCGCGCAAGATCTTCGATCTCCTGATCGCTGGAAACTCTAACCATGCTGCCCGCCTTTCAGGTGCGTCAGTTCCAAGTCGCCCACCGCGCGCGCTTTCACCTGCGCTGACCCAGTATCGATGTACTGCATTGGCAGTTCGATAAGATCGACAAGCTCCACGCTCTCAGGCACAGCCCCGTTCGCAAGCGCTGCATCAAATGCTTCTTGACGCGCCTGTTTGAGCGATTTTTCCCGGCCATTTTTTTGAAAATCGAAGATCCGGTTAACACGGCCGCTGACTTTGGTGATTGCAGCGCCGATTGCGTTTGCCACATCAGCATGTTCTGGCCGCACAACCTGAGAAGCCCCACGCAGCTCTCGAGACACCAGAATATGGCCGCCGCCGACCAATACGACAGGCATGTGCGTGCCGCTGACACGCATTTGGTCAATACTGTCCTCGATTTTTGAATGAATACCATCATTTGCCGCGGCCACATGCTCTGGGTTAACGCTGCCAAGCCTTGATGGGTCGCCAAGGCGCGCATGGCCTGATGCGACTGCTATATCTGTGGTGGTTAAAACGTCCCCGCCAAAAACCAGCCCGTCTTGATTTAGCCGGTGACCAACCGAATCGGGGCCCAGCTTTATCGCCGTCTTATCGCCGCGGACAATCGTACCGCCACCAAGGGGAAGAGAAAGCAGGTCAGGCATTCGTAAGTTGGTTCGTACGCCCCCGATCATATTTGGGGTCGTGGTCTCACGTGGAAAACCCTTGATCAGAAACCCAATGTCTGTGGTGGTGCCGCCTATATCGACAATGACGGCGTCTTCCAGGCCTGTTAAAAACGC
>CAKZYD010000018.1 GCA_937884085.1 uncultured Sphingomonadales bacterium
ATAGACGGGCAAGCGGTGTCAAAGCTGCTGGCAACAACAGGGCTGAGGGCGCGGGCCTCATCGGAAATTTCTACAGTGCCGTCTTGCAAGGTTAAAATGCCAAGTTTCTGAAGCTCACGCAGATCTTCAAACGCTTGCGTGAACTGCCCCAGATCAATCTGCGCAGAATTGCATAGGGACAGGAGGTCAACCTCCAGGAAGCACAAGAGCTGCTCAATGATCGTCGCCCGCAGCGCATCCTCACCCGTTTTTCGAATTCCCCCAGCCGTAGCGAGGTTGTCGCTCGCGATCACGTCTTCATAAAGACTGAGCGAATTGGTGTTCTTGGTCAAAAGCTCTCCAAGCTCACTGACCGCCGAGACACCTAGACCAATGGAATACTGCGCTGGATCAGCGCTAAAGCCCTGAAAATTGCGCTTGAGCGTGCCGCAGCGCGCCGCAACCGTCAGCTTGTCTTCGGGCCGCGCAAAAAGATCAAACCCTATTTGGAAATACCCTGCATGGACGAGCATTTCTCGGGCCAGGTCGAACAACTCGTAGCGGCTCTTCAAACTTGGGAGAGACAGCTCAGGGCCGTGGACTTGATTGCGTAAGGACTTTGGTAAATGCCCATAATCCAACACGGAAATGCGGCTTGGCTCTAATGCGATAGTTTCATCAAGCGTCTTTTCAAAACCCGCTGACGTTTGATGCGGCAAACCACAAACGAGATCAAAACCGATATCAAAGATGCCGCAGCTGCGCAGGCCTTCGACCATCGCCGCCACCTGCGCATGCGGCTGAACACGGCCAATGGCTCTTTGGACGTCGGGGTCAAAATCCTGAACCCCGAGATTGACCCGGCTAAGGCCGAGCGCGCCGAATTCGCAGATATTGTCATAACAGACGAAGCGTGGATCCACTTCCATCGAGATCTCGGCCCGATCTGTAAGACCGAACACTTGCTCGATACTGTCGAGGATCCGCCCCACATCGCCAACATCAAGAGAGATGGGATTTCCACCGCCAAAATGGACACTTGTAATGGGGTGCAACAATCCCGTGCGATCAGCCACCATCCTAATTTCATGGATGAGGGTTTGGATATATCGTTTCGCACGGCCAGGGTCATGAAGTGCTTCGCCATTACAGGTGCAGTGGTGGCAAAGCTGCCTGCAAAACGGAATGTTCAAGTTAAGAGCCAGTGTCGCATATGTCGGCATAGCTGCCAGGGCATCTGCAAACTCGGACGCGCCAATCACATCACTGAAAGCGCGCGCTGTCGGGTAGCATGCATAGCGCGGTAGCGGCTGCGACAAAAGTGGATACCATTCAGGTCTCATAAACGCACCTATACGCGTCTGCATCATGATAATTTTGACCTGCATCAAATCCTTTCGAATCTCTGAAAAATTGTCATAGATCAATCAATTAGCGGAAAGAATGTGAAACTTCTCCTCCCACCGAATGGGTAAGCCGATGGGGCTGAACCGAGCCGGAAGGAGGCATATTATGATGAGAAAAACGACACTGGCAGGGCTGGCAATTTGCGCGGCAATGCAGCCGACAACTGTGGCTGCTGAAGCGGGCGATTGGCTCATCCGTGCGCGGGCAATTATGATCGCCCCGAACGAGGATGCAGGTCCGGTCTCACCGACATTCCCAGGGGGCAGCGTGAGCGTTGACAACGCCATCATGCCTGAGATTGACTTCACCTATTTCATCACCAATCATATCGGCGCCGAGCTCATTCTGGCGACGACAAACCATGACATTTCAGGCGAAGGGGATCTGGTAGGCCTAGGCGAAATTGCAGACACGTGGGTTTTGCCGCCAACCCTAACGTTACAATACCACTTTCTGCCGGAAAACAATATCCGGCCCTATGTGGGCGCCGGCATCAACTGGACGATCTTCTATGGGGAAGATTCCAAGGACTCGCTCAATGATGCCATCGGCCAAACCTCTGTTGATTTGGACAATTCTTTCGGCTGGGCCTTACAGGCGGGCGTTGATATCGATGTGACAGATACCTTCTTCTTCAACGCAGATATCAAGTACATCGACATTGATACCACAGCGACGCTAAACACTGGCGGCGCCATCAATACGGTTGATGTCGACTTAGATCCCTTCGTCTTCGGCATCGGCTTCGGCGTGCGGTTCTAAAAAACCAAGGCTTAGGGCGCAGCGGCCTCATCGTCGCTGCGTTCTTCCTCCCCCAGATCATCATCCAGCAAGATACGCTGACCAGCCCCTTCCATATCCTCAAACTGGCCGGATTTAACCGCCCAAAAAAAGGCTGCAAGTCCAATTGCGCCAAGAAACAGCGCGGCTGGAATTAGGAAAATCAGAACGCTCAAAGCCTTAACCGCGCGGCATTACCTGTAACCATCAGAGACGACGCAGACATAGCCAGCGCGGCGACAAGCGGTGTCACAACACCAAGAAAGGCCAGCGGCACGGCCAGGAGGTTGTAGCCCAAGGCTAAGGCAAAATTCTGGCGCACCATGCCATGGGCTCTACACGCCATATCATAGGTTTCAAGCACCGGCCGAAACTGATCGCCTTGATAGACCACATCAGCGGCCGCACGCGCGGTATCCATACCACTGGCTGGTGACAACGAGACATAGGCAGCCGCTAGGGACGGCGCGTCATTCAGACCATCGCCCACCATCAAGACTTTATGGCCGTCTTTTTCGAGCTGCTGCAGATAGGCCAGCTTGTCTTCAGGGCGCATATCGCCCTTCCACTTCGCTAACCCCGCACTGTGAGCAGCCGCCGCCACAGCATCTTCCCGATCGCCCGACAACAGCACTGCGCTTAACCCGCGCTGCGTCAGGCCAGCGATTACAGCGGCTGCATCCGCGCGGACATCGTCTTCAAAGGCGAAATGATGGAAAGCGCCAGCGTGATCTTGATAGACCAGCTCTGGGCCGCCGTCGTTCATCGGCAAATCGGCATTCGGGCAAACCCATCCTCGGCGGCCCAGCTTGACAGGCGCGCCATTTAAAACGGCCGTCAAGCCATCACCGGCATGCTCCATCACGTCTGAAAACGTCATCGCGCTGTCTTTGGCGTGCGATCCCAACGCCTGCGCAAGCGGGTGGCTGGAGTGACAGGCAAGGCCTGCAGCTTCTGCCAAGGCGGTGCCTGCATCCGGGGTTTTCAACACAGGCTTGCCCCGCGTCAAAGTCCCAGTTTTATCCAGAACGACGGTATCGACGTCTGCCAATCGGCTTAATGCGTCGCCGGATCGAACGATAATACCGCGCGATTAGAGCTGACCGACAGCCGTCACCTGCTCATCCGGAACCGCAAGGCCTAGCGCTCATGTGCATGTGATGATGAGCACCGCAACAGCAATCATGAGCGCCTCAAACCAGCCTGCCCCAAGCGCCAGCCAAAGCAGGAACGCGGCAGCGGATAGCGTATGCACTACCGGCGCATAGGCGCGCGCGACGCGGTCTGCCAGGCTCACGAGGCGGCCCTTGGCGTGCTCAGCGGCTTGCATCATTTCCATGAGGTCCGCCAAGTAGCTGTTTTCAGCGCTCGCCATTGCTTCCACTTCCAGGGCACCGTCGATATTGAGCATACCGCTCAGAAGCTCGGTGCCTTCACGCGCGCCAATCGGGACGCTTTCGCCGGTCACCATGGCCATGTCCACATCAGAGCGCCCACGCATCACTCTGCAGTCTACGGGAACGCGGGCGCCCGGCGCGATTGCAAGCCGCATGCCGGGGGCAATTGCGTCAACCGATATGATCTCCCGACCCCCATCTGATTTGATTTGGGTCGCCTCTCGCGCTTGAAATTTGGCAAGCTGCTGCGCCGCAGACGCCGTTCGCGCGCGCATAAGATGATCAAGGTAGCGCCCGATGAGGAGGAAGAAAAGCAGCATCAGAGCTGCATCAAAATAGGCGTGCTCGCCGCCACGGATTGCCACCAAAACGCTGGCAAGATTGGTCAAGATGACACCGATGGAAATGGGTACATCCATATTCATCTGCCGCTTTTTTAAAGCGGCCCAGGCGGAGCTATAAAACGGTTGGCCAGCATAGGCAGCCGTGGGCAAAGCGATGAGCGCAGACACCCAGTGCAGCAGCATCCGGGTGTTTTCTTCCATCTCAGAGACGAGACCCGCCCAAACGGACACTGACAACAGCATCACATTCATCAAAGCAAAGCCAGCAACTGCAAGAGCAAGGAGCAGTCTACGGCCCGTTTGGGCATCCTCACCAATCTGCAGGGTCAAGTCTATACTGGTCGCCGGCAGGCCAACCGCATCCAGCGCAGCCAAAATTGGCCCCTCGCTGTCCGGGGGCGCTTGAACAGTCACGGTTTTCGCAGTGAGGTTAGCTCTCGCCTGCTTTACATCTGCGACGCTCTTTATCGCGCGCTCTGCTTTGGCCATGCATCCTGCACAATGCATGCCGGGAACGGCAAAAACCTGACGGATAGCCTCCTCTGATGCCAACTCAGTCTCATGACCATCCTGTAGATCTGCCGCAAGTGTCGCCATCAACGTCCCACATTGCCGAGCATAACTTCGCGGCGGAACGTGACTTGGTCATCTCCGCGGCGCACCACAAGGCGCAAATCCCACCGCCCGGATAGACCGCTTTGCATATCCGCCTCGTAAACGCCGTTTCCAATGGAATGAAAGGCAAGGCGCTGATCCATGCCTTTGGCTGTCGGACGCCACAGCATCCCTTTCACATCAGCGCCGGAAAGCGCAATGCCGCCAGGCCCAAGCAGCGTCAGCGTGATCCGCTCAGCGGCTATGGCGGCTGTCATATCCCAGCCCAGCTCAGCGGCTTGACGTGCCGCGCCAATGCGTTTGTTAAAGGCAAGACCGTCGCGATAAGCATTTGGCTCGACGCGTCCGTCAAAGCTGCGAATGGCGATGGTCGCCATGACGGCATTCATCCCAATGACCAGGGCGAAGAATCCTAAAAGGGAAAACAAGACATGCTTACCAGTGAGACGTTTCATGAGGCTGGCGCTTTCTGTCATTGGCGTGGCCCCTGAAAGCGCATCGTTTCGCTCGCGACCACATAACCCATTTGATCTAGTATGATCATATGGCCCGCAGCCACCCCATCGTCGAGCACGTCTTCTAAATCCTCCTTTTTTAGGGAGACAAATAACTTCGCCGTGACGAGGCTATCTGGCCCGATTGTAATCACCTCGCTGTCCGCGCCGCGGGTCCAGCGGGTCGCCACCGGGCCAAGGCCCTCAATCTTTGCCGTGAGCACGCGCTCGGCATTCGCTTTGTTCATCAGGCGTACGGTATAGCCATTGCGAATGCTGCCATCGGCGAGCGTCACAAAGGCTGGATTGCGGTCAGCCAGCACGTTCAAGTCCGCATCAGAGCGGTTCAGCATAAAGTAGGTCGTCAGGCCCCCGATCAGCGCTATGACCAACGCATAGACGACCGTGCGCGTCCGGATAAAATTGAATTGCTCGGGCTTACCTGCAGCGCGGCGTTCCTGATTGGCAAAGCTGTCATAGGCAATCAGGCCGCGCGGGCGCTCGACCTTGTCCATGATTTCATCACACGCATCGATGCACAGCGCGCATTGGATACATTCCAGTTGCGGCCCATTGCGAATATCGATGCCCATAGGGCAAGCATAGACGCAGGCGTTGCAATTGATGCAGTCACCCGTCTCTTCACCTGGGACAGGATGTTTGCGGATAGGGCCACGCGGTTCGCCGCGATCTTCCCGATAAGAGACGATCAGGGACTCATCGTCCAGCATGGCGCCTTGGATCCGCGGCCAAGGGCACATGTAAATGCAGACCTGCTCCTTGGCGATGCCGCCGAGTAAATAGGTGCTGCCGGTAAAGAGCGCGATGAAGCCATAGGCTTGGGCCGGCGCCGTGCCATTGAACAAGGCGGGAAAGAGCGTTGGTGCGTCAGCAAAATAGAAAATCCACGCACCGCCCGTGGCGATGGAAATGAGGATCCAAATGACGTGCTTGGACGTCTTTTCCGCCACCTTGCGAACGCTGAGCGGCATTTTATCTTTTCGAATCCGTGTATTGCGGTCGCCTTCAATCCAGCGCTCCACATGGAAGAACAGATCAGACCACACCGTTTGCGGGCAAGCATAGCCGCACCAGGCGCGGCCAAAGACGGATGTCACCAGGAACAAGCCCACCGCCGACAGCACCATAAGGGCCGCCATATAATAGATTTCCTGCGACCAAAATTCGAGGAAGAAGAAGTAAAAACGCCGGGCCGGCAGGTCGAGCAAGATAGCTTGGTCTGGCGCCAAGGCACCGCGATCCCAGCGCAGCCAAGGCGCCACATAGTAGATGCCCAAAAGCACCACCATGATCGCCCATTTAAAGCGCCGAAAGGCGCCGCGCACCTTCTTGGGATAGACCTTTACGCGCGATGCATAAAGCGGCCCGTCAAACCCCGCGTCTGGCGCCGGCTCTGGCTTTAGTTGCTGGGGGTTCAACATGGGGGTTCGACCTGACAGAGCAGCACAAGCGACACTAGCGCGCCGCAGCGTCACTCGGCTCGACACCACCACCGAGGCTGTAAACATAGACGGCAAGCTTCTTGATGGTCGCTTCATCCAGACGCTCTTTCCACGCAGGCATCACGGAATTGCGCGCATAATAAATCGTCTCATAGATGGTCTCGCGATCACTGCCGAACAGCCAGATGGCATCCGTTAGATTGGGCGCCCCTTGCGTTTTGTCGCCTTTCCCGTCAGCGGCGTGGCAGACAGAGCACTGCTCCTCAAATACAGTCGCGCCGCGTGCTGCGGCTTCAGCGCTATGATCAAGTCCGCCCAACTGCATCACATACTGCGTGACGTCCTTAATATCCTCCTTTTCGAGAATTTCATCGCTGCCAAAGGATGGCATTTGCGAATAGCGGGTGTCGTAGTCCTGCTCCCAGCGGATGCCGTGGGTGATGGTTTGGTGAATGTCCTCAATGGTGCCGCCCCAAAGCCAATCATCGTCGTTAAGGTTCGGGAAAGCGACGAAGCCTTGTGCGCCAGTGCCGTGGCAGCCTGCGCAATTCTCCTTAAAGGCAATCGAGCCGCCGGCATAAGCCACATCCATCAGTTCTTGATCGGCCAGGATTTCCTGGAAAGAGGCCTTCACAATGGCTTCTGTATAGGGCTTTAAGCGCGCCTCATTCTCTTCCACCGCCTCAGCCACAACGGCGCGCTGATCATAGTTGATGACCCCGCCCGTCGCGTCCCACTTGCTGCCATCAAAATAGGGGATGGCGGGAAAGACGATGAAATACCCTAGGGCCCATACGACGGTGACATAGAAGGTATAGAGCCACCATTTGGGCAGCGGCGTGTTGAGCTCCTTAATGCCATCCCACTCATGGCCCGTGGTTTCCGTCCCGGAGTGCTGGTCAACGTCTTTGTGTTCGCTGCTCATAAGGGCCTCCTATTGCCCGAGGTCATCGTCTTGCAGTGGCTGCTGCGCTGCCGAATCGAATTTGGTCTTGTTAGATGGCCACAGCGCGTAGGCGACCGAGACCAAAAACAAGATGAAAAGGAACAGGAGGCCATAGCTGCCTGCCCAAGTATAAAGCTGCTCATAGGTCATGCGCGCCTCCTATTGCTGAAGCTTGGCTTCAATGCCGTAGACATCGGTATCCACCAGCGTTCCTAGCATTTGCAGATAGGCGATCAGAGCGTCGAGCTCGGTGACCTTCGGCCCATCGCCAGCGAAGTCGCGCACGCTGACTTTTTCACCATAGCGGTTCAGCAGATCGTCATAGTCACTGTCTGGGTTCGCCTGAGCTTTCAGGTCAGCCAAGGCGTTCTCGACCATCTCGTCGTCATAAGGGACACCTGTCATGCGATGGGCTTTAATGAGGTCCTTGATCTCCTCGGTTTCAAGCACTTCCTCACTAAGAAACGCATAGCCAGGCATGATCGAGTTGGGCACCACATTGCGCGGGTTTTTCATATGCACTTGGTGCCACTCATCAGAGTATTTGCCGCCAACGCGGGCGAGATCTGGACCTGTGCGCTTTGACCCCCATTGGAACGGGTGGTCGTACATGCTTTCTGCTGCCAGCGAATAATGGCCATAGCGGTCCACTTCAGAGCGCAGCGAGCGGATCATCTGGCTATGGCAGGTATAGCAGCCTTCGCGCAGATAGATCTGCCGCCCCGCCAGCTCCAGCGGCGTGTAAGGCCGCATCCCCTCAACCCGCTCAATGGTATTTTTGATGAGGAAGAGCGGTACAATTTCCACGATACCGCCGATAGCGACTGTGATCAGCACGCCGATTAGCAGGATGATGGAGTTGCGCTCAAAAATTGCGTGAGACATTTGCATCGATCAGTCCTCCTACTCAGCCGGGACCGCGCCGGCGTCACCGATATGGTCACCGGCAACGTCGCGGCTGCGCGCTTCCGCTGGCACACGGCCTTGCCGCGCCGTCATGTAAAGATTGTAAGCCATGATGATGGAGCCGATGACGAACAACAGCCCACCGATGGCGCGCACCAAATAATAAGGATGCAGGACTTCCACCGTCTCGCCGAAGGAATATTGCAGGAAGCCAAGGGCATCATAGGCCCGCCACATCAGGCCCTGGGTAATCCCCGCGAACCACATCGCCACCATGTACAGCACGATGCCAATGGTGGAGATCCAGAAGTGCCATTCAACGAGCCGCTTGGAATAGAGCGGCGTGCGCCACAGCATGGGCACCAGGCAATAGAGCGCGCCAAAGGAGATGTAGCCTACCCAGCCAAGCGCGCCCGAGTGCACATGGCCAATCGTCCAGTCCGTATAGTGGCTGAGGGAGTTCACCGCCTTGATGGACATGACCGGGCCTTCAAAGGTGGACATGCCGTAGAAAGCGACCGAGACGAACATCATCCGCAAGACCGGATCCGTACGCAGTTTGTCCCAAGCGCCCGACAGAGTCATCAGGCCGCCCCAGCTAGGCATCCACAGCATGATGGAGAAAGTCATCCCCAGGGTCTGCGCCCAATCCGGCAACGCCGTGAAATGCAAGTGGTGCGGCCCGGCCCAGATATAAAGGAAGATGAGCGACCAGAAGTGAATGATGCTCAGCCGGTAGGAATAGACTGGCCTATTCGCCTGTTTGGGGATGAAATAATACATGATCGCCAGGAAGCCGGCGGTCAGGAAGAAACCCACCGCGTTATGGCCGTACCACAACTGGATCATGGCCTCCTGAACACCTGCCCATACGATAACGGACTGCGGGCAGGTCAAAGACACAGGAATGGCCAGGTTGTTGCCAACATGCAGCATGGCGATGGTGATGATGAACGCCAGGAAGAACCAATTGGCCACATAAATGTGTGGCGCGGAACGCTTCCAAAGGGTGGCCAGGAAGACCAGCAGGTAGGTGACCCAAACCGCCGTCAGCCAAAGGTCCACATACCATTCCGGCTCAGCATATTCCTTGGACTGCGTGACGCCGAACAGATAGCCCGTCGCTGCCAACACGATGAAGAGCTGATAGCCCCAAAACACGAACCAAGGCGCAATATCCCCAGCAAGACGCGCCCGGCAGGTGCGCTGAACAACATAAAAGCTTGCTGCCAGGAGGACATTGCCGCCGAAGGCAAAAATCACTGCAGAAGTATGCAGCGGCCGAACTCTGCCGAAAGTCGTGAAGGGCAGATCCAGATTAAGCGCGGGAAAGGCAAGCTGCAAAGCGATATACAGCCCTGCAATAAAGCCCACGACGCCCCAAATAGTAGACGCGGCAACACCATAGCGGACAACAGCCTCATTATAGTTGGGCGTACCATCGGCATTGACCTGCGCGGGCTTCTCATTGCTCCGCGTCATCAGCCAGAAGGCAGCAGCGTAGCAGAAGGCCATAATCAGATACATATGTAGCTGCATGGTGGCCGAATAGGTTTCCGAAACCACATACAAAGCGAATACCGACAGCAGCACAGCCACGACCAGACACGCAACTTTTGCCCCTGGTTCACGCTGAAAGTCTGCTAGATTTAGCGCTTGCGCCATGTTTTGCGTCCCTCCTAGCTTGCCTTAGGTCAAGACACGCGAAAAAGCGCGTCGCCCCTGCCGGCAAAAACATCTGACTGACACTATCTGCAAAAGCGGAAAAGCCATTGACCTGGGTCAAAAACCGCCTGCAGGAAATGCTGATTTCACGAAATTTATTTGGAGGGCGCTGGTGCTCGGAGACTGCCCATGAAGCCAAAAAGCGCCGCCCCAAAAATCGCGGCCGCGGCGTGCATATGAGACGCTGACGCCTGAAGACCACAAATCACAGTGGGCGCAGCATTGCTTTCCAGCAGAGCGCATACCCCCAAGCAAGTCAGCAAGCCTGTAAATGCCCCGATCACGGGAGCAAAATTGGTCTGCAGAAGAGCAAATATGCGCATTTGCATCAGCTTTCGATATCACAGCATTGCCGCCTCAGTACGCGATCATCGGCGCTGATAGCTTGACCTACGTCAAATTCGAATGTGGCGATGGTAATCGACGTGTTTGCGTGAAATTAAAAAATGCGGCTTGAGCCAGATCATCACAAATCTGTCGAATCCAGTGCATAGTGTAAGAGCAGTGCAAGTGTGCCGCTGCAACCCCACACAGGAGAGCCCCATGCCCACCCAAAAGTCAGACGCTACCGCCCCCGCAGCGTTTTCAATGCCGATGGCAGGTGCAGCATTCGCGATGGCCGCGAGCCGCGCATGGCTTAAAAGTTTTTCCGACTACAACAAAGAACTAAGCCGGTTTTTAGCGCATCGTCTTGAACAAGACGCGGACCTACAAACCAAGCTAGCATCCTGTCAAAAGCCAGCGGAGATGGTTGAGATCTACTCTGAATTCACGCAAAACGCATTCAAAGAGTACGCGGACGAAACCCAGCGCTTACAAGCTGTTGCGGCAGAAGCGATGTCGAGCGGCATGAAGACCGCAGGCAAATCCTCCGGCACAACTGCGCCCTAGCCCTGCAACCATGTTGACACCTGCACCTAGCCAAGGTGCGAGCGCGGACCAACGCGAAACTTATGCGCGCTCGCTCCTTGAAGAACCCGATTCCTTTGCTTCAACTGCATTCAGCGATTTTATCGATCGCGCCTTCCATGCATGGCTTGGCCGTTTGACGGGCGGGCTGTCGCCGGGCGGCATTGCCAGCGCGGTCTTCGACTGGAGCGCCCATCTGGCGCTGGCACCTGGAAAACAAATGCAGCTTTGGCACAAGGCGTTCAAAAAAACCCAGAGATTTCAAAGGTTTTTAGCCGAGAGCGCCTTACTTTCCCGCGACAGACCTTGGGCCATAGATCCCCTTGATCATGACAAGCGGTTTGTGGGGGATGAGTGGCAGAAAGTGCCTTTTAACATGATTGCCCAAGCCTTTTTGCTGCAACAACAATGGTGGCATGCAGCCACAACAGGTGTGCCAGGTGTGTCTCATGACAACGAACGCATGGTGTCCTTTATCACGCGCCAGGTGATGGACGTTTTCTCACCCTCCAATGCGCCGTGGCTCAATCCAGAGGTCATCAACACAAGCTGGCAACAGGGCGGCCAAAACTTTGTGCGGGGTTGGCAAAACATCCTGGAAGATATGGAAGCCATCCGCAACCAGCGTCGACCGGCCTATCAAAACACATATGAACCGGGAAAGGATGTGGCCATCACCGCCGGGAAAGTGGTGTTCCGCAACGCATTGGCGGAGCTAATCCATTATGAACCGCGGCAAAAAAATGTGGCGAAGGAGCCCATTCTGCTCGCGCCTGCATGGATCATGCTCTACTATATTCTAGACCTAGAGCCGGACACATCGCTTGTCCGCTACTTGGTGGAACAAGGCCATGACGTCTACATGCTGTCATGGAAGAACCCGAACCCGGAAGATCGCGACGTCAGCCTGGTAGACTATATGAATGACGGTGTGTTTGCCGCGCTTGATTTCATCAATGCGCCAAAGACGCACCTCGCTGGCTACTGCCTTGGTGGCACCTTGGCTGCAACTGTCTCAGCGCTCATGGCGCGAGAGGGCGATGATCGACTGGCCAGCCTAACGCTGCTGGCAGGGCAAGTGGATTTTACCGAAGCCGGCGAACTGACGCTTTTCATCGGCGAGAGCCAAGTCGACTTTCTGGAAGATATTATGTGGGAGCAAGGGTTCCTTGACACCACACAAATGGCCGGCGCCTTTCAGCTTTTGCGATCGAATGACTTGATATGGTCTCGCCTCATCCGCGAATACCTCCTCGGCATACGCCAACCGGCAAATGCGCTCATGGCATGGAATGCTGATGCCACGCGGATGCCGTTTCAGATGCACACGGACAATTTGCGGGAGTTTTTCTTAAAGAACAGCTTGGCCAGCGGGCAGTACGCAATCAAAGGCAAGCCAATTTCGATTACGGACATCCGGGTCCCTATCTTTGCTGTCGGAACCGAAAAGGACCACGTTGCGCCTTGGCGCTCGGTTTATAAAATCCACCTGCTGTCCGACACCGACGTTACCTTTGCGCTGGCAAGCGGCGGCCATAATGGCGGTATCGTCTCTCCACCAGGACGCAAACGCGCCTATTATCGAATAGCAAAACGCTTGGCCACGGACCGCTATTTAGACCCGGACAGCTGGGCCCAAAACGCAACCTATGAGGCAGGCTCTTGGTGGCCAACGTGGTCGGATTGGCTCCACTCACATAGCAGTGGGCTGCATCAGCCTGATGGCCAAATCAACGCGGTTGGCACGGCGCCAGGCGCCTATGTCTTTGCATCTTAGGACACGCGGCGATGACGACCCTCAGTGAACGCGCAAAAGCCCTGTTGGAGCGGGCATCGGACTGTGCGCCGATGCGGACGGCGGTTGTTCATCCCGTAGATGACCTATCACTCGGCGGCGCAGCGGCAGCGGCGCAGGCGGGCCTTATCGTCCCAAACTATATTGGTCCAAAGGCCAAGATTGAGGCTGTTGGGATCGCCTTTCAGGAAAGCCAACTGATCGACGTACCGCATAGTCACGCTGCTGCCGATGAAGCGGTCCGTCTTGTCAACGCTGGTAAGATAGATGCCATCATGAAGGGTAAGCTGCACACAGACGAGCTTTTGTCAGCGGTCTTGTCAAGCAAGGACGGCCTGCGCACGGACAAGCGCCTAGGCCACGTATTTGCGCTTGATGTCTCCGGTCTTGATCGATGGCTTTTCATCGCTGATGCGGCCGTAAACATATCCCCTGACTTAATGGCTAAGCGCGATATCGTGCAGCATGCGATCGATTTGGCGCAAGCGCTTGGCATAGAGACGCCGCGGGTCGCGATCTTATCTGCAACCGAGGAGGTCAATCCAAAGATGATCTCCACATTAGACGCAGCAGCACTGTGCAAAATGGCCGATCGAGGACAAATCACAGGCGCGGTGCTAGATGGACCCTTGGCCTACGACAACGCCATGTCACAGGCGGCTGCGCAGACGAAGGGCATTGTGTCGGACGTCGCCGGCAGGGCGGATATTCTTATTGTCCCGGACTTGGAGGCAGGAAATATACTAGCCAAGCAGATGGACTACATGGCCGGCACCAATGCCTACGGTATCGCGCTCGGCGCCCGCGTGCCCATCATTCTGACCAGCAGGGCCGACAGCGTTGAAGAACGCATTGGATCTTGTGCCTTGGCGTCTTTGTATCTCAACCGCACTAGGGTGTAGCGCAAATCTACCTGTCAATTCAAAGCCAAGCAGCGGACCCCCTATAGACATTTAGAGAGACATGATCTTAACTCACGCTGTCTAGGCCGTAGACTCATAAATGGAAATGCCCGTGACGCAGCGAAAAATAAAGCC
>CAKZYD010000019.1 GCA_937884085.1 uncultured Sphingomonadales bacterium
GTCTGCGCCGCGTTCCACGCCCAATGGTGCGACCATGAGCATGTTTGGTCCTTATCTGGGCCAAGACGGAAAAACGGGCTGGTTTAGTCTGGTCGTCCCGATTGAAGCGGTTCAGGGCGATGAATTGGTCGCTGAGCTCCACATTACTTACCCCCTAGAGGCCCTGCAGCTGTTTAGTCCGGAGGCTGGTCTGGCAGGCGGGTTTAATGTGGAGACGGCGCTCGCGCTTCCCAATGCCGATCTTCTATTAATGCTGAGCGACACTGGCGTGCAGCTTCAGTCCGCACCCGGCTTTCATGGGGATGCACGCTATCGCTGGGCGGCTGCGTATGGCCGTGGCACGGCATCGGCCGCCGATCAAACCGGGGACACGATGCTGGTTGCAGCCAAGCAGGTGCCCGAAACGAGGTGGATTGCAGTTCAATCCGTTAGCCGCGGCGCCGCCTTGGCCTCTATTCGGCAACAAACGGTCGTTTGGCTGCTCACTGGTATCGTCGCACTGGGTTTGTCCTGCGGCCTGATTCTGTATTCTTGGCGCCGCGCTGTTGCACACCGCGCAGCCGTCCTGACTGCCTCGCGGGAAGCTGCGGGCGAACGTCTCACGGCAGCCAATGATTTGCTCAACACTGTCGCAAGCGCACAGCCGTCCGCAGTCCTGCTGGTTGATGGCGATGCTTCAATCGGCTTTGCCAATGATGCTTCGGCGCAGCTTGCGGGCCAAGCCTCTGCAGATGTGATCCTCGGAAAGACGCTGCACGATGTATATAGCACGGAGACTGCTGCCCTGTTGGTGCGAGCATGTCAAAGCGCGCGTGCTACAGCGCGGGAAATCACCGCCTCCATTGCCATTGACGTTGACGGCCAGACCCGCCATGGCCGCATCACGGCGCGTCCCCTGGACCAGTTTGAGGATGGGCATCATGTCCTGCTGGCGTTTGATGACGTCACGGAAATTGTTGCGCTGCGCGCGCGGCGCGAGGCGGCCCTGCGGCATTTGGTGAGTGTCTTGACGGGCCTTATCGATGCGCGTGACCCCTTTAGCGCGCGGCAGTCTCGCTTAGTGGCGGCGATCAGTCGCCAAGTCGCCCGCGCGATGGACATGACCGTCGACCAAGAGCGCGATATTGAAATGGCCGCTTTGCTGTCCAATGCTGGGAAAATCCTGGTGCCGCGCGGCCTCCTCACAAAGCCTGACCCCTTTACGCCGGACGAACTGGAAACAGTCAGAGCAGCCATGCAGCGCACGGGCGATCTGCTTGAAGATGTGGATTTTGATGGCCGTGTTCATGCTATTTTATCAGCCACGCACGAGGCCAAAGGCGGCGAACAATCCGACCGTCAGCAAGCCAACATCATTGCCGGCGTCAACGCTTTGGTGGGCATGGTATCCCCGCGGGCCCATCGAGACGCGCTATCGC
>CAKZYD010000020.1 GCA_937884085.1 uncultured Sphingomonadales bacterium
CCAGCGCACTTTCGCCCTTGGTGGCGCTAAGCCGCTCATTTTCCAGCTCAATCTCACGCAGCTGGTAGGCTCGGCGGACGATTAGGCCAAGCTCGTCGATATCGACCGGCTTTTGGTAGAAATCATAAGCCCCCGAGGCAACAGCCCGCAGCGCGGAAGACCGCTCCCCATGGCCGGACGCAACAATAACCTTCGTCTTGGGCGCAAGCCGCAGGATTTCTTGCAAAATGGCGAAGCCTTCTGTTGTGCCATCGGGGTCCGGTGGCAAACCAAGATCCAGTGTTACGACTTGCGGCTCATGCAAGCGGACCGCTGCGATGGCGCTTTGGCGGTCTTCTGCAATGACGACCTCGTAGTCTTCGTAGCTCCATTTGAGCTGCTTTTGCAGGCCTTTGTCGTCTTCCACGACAAGCAATTTTGGAAGTTTTGATTTATCAGCCATGGCTGACTTGAACGCCCCTACTCTGTTGCTCTTCAGTTGCTGCTGATGTGTCGTCGCTATCGATATCGCCGCCCGCGCTAGTGAAGCTTAATACAAAGCTTGTGCCTTTTCCAACCTCGCTGCTCACGCTAAGGCGTCCACCCATCGCGTTGGTCAACTCTCGCGCTTCATAAGCACCAATCCCAAACCCTGCTTCTTTAGTTGAGGAAAAGGGCTTAAAGAGCTGTTTTTGAATAAAGTCTGCACTCATACCGCTACCGTTGTCGGCGATCTCAATATGTATTTCGCTGCCTTCTTCTCGACCGCTCAGGGATATGGATTTCCCATCTTCAGAGGCATCAATGGCGTTTTGAGTGAGATGGGTCAGGGCCTGTTCTAAACGTTCCGGATCAATCTTGAGCGTCAGCGCTGTACTCGGGAGAGATAGCTCCAAGGCCGCATGCGCCTTGCGTTTGGTGCGCGCTACTTTCTCCAGTATTGCCCGCACATCCATGGTCTGTAGTGGCTGCTGCGCATCAGGGGCTTGATGCAAGCGCGCCAGCAAAGCGTTGATTTTGCCCACAGCTGAATCCAACGTCTCTGCCATATCGCGCTGGAACTCAGGGTCAGAGCCATGCCGCTCTACATTGCGCGACAACAGGCTCAGCTGGCTGACAAGGTTTTTCAGGTCATGCATGATGAAGGCAAAACGGCGATTGAAAGCGTCGAACTGCTCTGCCTCCGATAGCGCCGCCTGAGACTTTTGCTCTGCAAGGTAGCTGGCCGCCTGCATGCCGATGGTCTTCAAAAGGTCATGGTCTTCCCAATCTAGGGTCCGTGCTGCGCGCGATTGGCGTGTGATGATGCAGCCGATGAAGCGGTCTTTAATCAGGGGAATAATCAGCCAGGCTTGCGGTTCCTCCTCTGCCCAGTTTGGCAGCACAGCCTCCCCATACTCACCGCGGCCTTCACGAATATCGTTAAGGTCAATAATCCAGCCTTGGTCAATCAGCAGCGATGACAGAGAGCCCATATCGAGCACAGTCGGCATATCAGAGCGGAAGTTGGAGCCTTCGGCAAAGTCCAATGTTCCGTCGGGGCCACACAAATAGAGCCGGCCGCCATGGCTATCAACAATCTCGCAGACCCCATCAATGACCCGTTTTTCTAAGGTCTCACCAGCTTCCTTAGAGTCAATGCGGCGGATGAAGCGTATCCAAACCTCTCGGTAGTCATATTTGTAGCGTCGGAAATATTTCGCCAGCGACACCCGCGCCCACGCACGCGCGCCATCCGAGACGAAAAGATAGAGAATAAAGCCGCCAGCTGCGCACAAAAATGCGATTTGCAAAACTGGGCCCCAGCTTCCACCGAATTGTGCCAGCGCCCAGCCGGCAACCGCCATGAAGATAAGATAAAAGCCGACAATCAAGAGCGAGAGGCTATGGAAGACGGCCCGACGCGTTAAAATCACATCAAACGTCCAGCGATTGATGCGCTTTGCGGAGATGTAAATCAGGGGCGCCGTCATGGCCGTGATGAAGCCGCGCGCTGCAAATAAATCGGCATCTAGAGAGGTAAACAGAAGCCCTTCGGCGTAGAGCACAATGTCATAGGCAAAGAGGCTGCCAACCCCGAGGCCCAAGGGGCGCAGCTTCCATTTTTCCCCCCTTTCCGTGGAGCGATAGAGGTTCTCAATCAACGCAAGGCCAGTGATGGCCACAACGAGCCGGCCAAACAGATAGGCCTGCACCAAAAGCGTTTGCAGTGCCGCCCCCTCCAAGCGGATGTCAAACACCTGCAATGCGCCCAAATCGATGAACATTTGCAAGGTAAAGACCAGCGCCATGGCCATCGACAGTACGAAGGTATAGTTGAGCGAGTTATTTTGCCGCCAGAACTGGAACAAGAGGCTGGATAGGAACAAGACCCAGGCCGCGCTTTTGAGCGTTTCGGATACGGACAGCAAATTGCCTAAAATAGGCTGACCTGCCTGCGCCGATAACAGCCCACCCCACATGGCCGTTAACAGGCATGCAACGACGAGCAGCGGATGCGGCGCAATCCGTTTCCAATTGAAGACCAAAAAGAGAGAAAGCGCACCAAAGCCTATAGCGGGAGCCGCATAGGAGAGCTGGGCGATTGGAAGTCCGAACATTGTGCCGGTTAACGCCCCCCGTTTTGCCAAACCACGACTTTAACGGTTTGCACCAAAATCGCCAAGTCGAGCAAGACAGAGAAATTCTTCACATAATATAGGTCGTATTCCAGCTTTTTGCGGGCATCATCGGTCGATGCGCCATAGGGATAGTTGATTTGCGCCCACCCGGTAATCCCAGGCTTTACGATATGGCGCTCTTCATAATAGGGAATTTCTTCGCTCAACTGTTCCACAAAAAAAGGCCGTTCAGGGCGCGGCCCCACAAAGCTCATCTCGCCGCTGAGAACGTTTAGGATTTGCGGGATTTCATCTATCCGCGTGGCGCGAATAATTTTGCCAATGCCAGTCACACGAGGGTCTGCCTCTTTGGCCCATTGCGGCACGCCATCTTTTTCCGCGTCATTGCGCATGCTGCGAAACTTAAACAGACGGTAGACCTCACCGTTCTCCCCCACCCGCTCTTGGCGGTAGAAGATGGGTCCAGGACTTGTCAGTTTGATGAGGATCGCTGTTGGGATGAGGATCCAAATGCTAAACAGGATGAGGATCAAGCTGGCGACAATATCGAAGATACGCTTGAGTACACGATTGATGCCCTGCGACATACCAAAGCCGTCTGAGAAAACCAGCCAGCTGGGCTGCATGGACTCAAGATCTACACGCCCCGTTTCTTGTTCCAAAAAGGCGGGCAAGTCTAGCACCCGCATCCCAGCCATGCGGCACTTGAGCAAATCCCGAATAGGCAGGCCGCCGCGGCGTTCGCGCATGGCAAGGACCACTTCTTGCGCGCCCGACGCATTGGCAACGGCCAACAAGTCAGGCCACTCGCACATATTCACATAGTTTTCGACGCAGGGCGGCTCCTGCGACATGCGCACGTAATTGACAATCCGATAGGAGTGGCCCGCGTCTTCCTCGGTCATAGCGCCGAGTTGCGCCGCGCGATCGCCTGTGCCGAGCACGAGCACTGGACGCTTAAAGCGATCAAGGTCAGCCACTTTGATGAACACCAAGCGTCCGATCAACAGCAAGACGTAGGCAACGCCGATGGAATAGACAGAGATTGAGCGCCAAATCTGCAGTTCGGGCAAAAAGTAGAAAACAACCGCCATGACCGCCAGAGCGGAAATCAGGGCGACGAAGAGCCGTAAAGCGGATTGGCGCAAATCCCGGCAACAGGCTCGCTCATAAAGGCCAAAGGCAACCATTGAGACCGAACAGGTAATGACGAAGGTGGCAATGGCGCCATAGCTATCAGCCATGGACCATGGGTCTAGCCCCGCAACGGACAGACGCACGACGGCGCCCAGCTGAATGCCCGCGATGAGCAGCACAACCTCTGCAATGAAGAGGCTCTGCAGTGCGCGCGGCACAGGATGTCCAAAAAGTTTGACCATTAGCCCCTATACGGCAGCGTTTTAACCCTGCTTATCATCAATCGTCACGCCTACAGTAAGACAAGTGGGGGGGTTGCAAAGTGTTATTAGGACGATAAGTCGCCGTGCGAATTGGTGTTTTTCGACGTCAAACGGGTTCGGTTTCGGGTTGAGCTTGGGATTGGATAGCCTCGGCAACATTGGCCTGCTCGGCTTCGATCAGATCTTTCAGCGGCATACGCAGGGACCGTGGTCCAGTACTCGGCTTGGCCAAATGGCCGATACGCCCTCTGAAAATAACCGTATCGGACCGATGCTCGCCATAAACTGCCTTCATCCGGCGATAAATCCGTTTCGCGCCGCGCAAGCGGGCCTTGGATTTGCTGAAGGCGATACCGTCTCTGCCATAAACACCGAAGCAAATCGGCGCGCAAGACGGCTGAAAGCCTAGACCAGCCTTTGCACTTGCTAGCCACAGCCGTTGCAAAGCAGCGCCGGCGTCGAGCTCAGCCAGCGTGCGTTCACGAGGCGATTGGTCGTCCGGAGCGGCATTCGCAAAGACCGTAAAATGCGCACCGCTTTTCAGCCCAGGCAATAAATCCATTTCGATGGCGCCATAGAGCGCGCCGCCAAAGACCTTTAGCAGCAGCTTAGACCGCAGCGCAGAGCGGAACGCAAACCGCATCAAGCCATGGGCAAAGCCGCTCATACCAAGCGCCACCGAGGGCATACCCCAACGCGGATATGGCGTTTTGAATTTCACGACATCGCGGTGAATGGGAATGGTCTCATTCGTCTTAAAGCGAACAATGGCGGCCTTAGCGTTGAGGCGCGCATGGCTTAGCTTCTCACGCCAGCCTTCATGCCATTCAATCTGGTATGCCTCACCAAGCGCGGCCTCCAACTGCCCCAACGCTTTTGGGTCGACCAGCGTTTTTTCATAGGCACCCCTGTCGGTCTGGCGAAATTCAATCGCGCTATGCAAGGGGTCAACGCGCACGGCGCCATCTCTGGCCAAAGCACATTCAATATCCAGCGCGCCTGGCTCATCCACCTCCACACGCCACGTCAATCGACGGCCAAAATTTGCCGCACGCAGGCGCATGGTTTCCAGCAGCATGCCACATGCCAGCCGCGTCGGCTGACCATCGGCATATTCGTAAATATGGTTAGGGTCGTAGCGCACTTTAATGCGGAACGGCGTGTCATCCAGAACAACAAAGCGCCATGGCTGCGTATTGTCCGCGCTGGGCGTCCACCGCCCTGCGTCAAGCACCCGTTCGATAATGGTATCGGACGGCCCCGCATCTTCTTCCGGGGGCTTAGCGGCTTGCGAAAACTGTCCCGTGAGCTTCAAGGCCGCTTTCTTCTTAATTTGCTGTGCAATGGAGGCCGCACCGCCCAGCAGCTTTTTGGAGACAAATCGGCCAGTATAGGCATCGAATTGATGATAATAGGGAGCCGGTTTAATCGGTCCTCGACCCAAAACAGCCTTTAGAGCTTCCGTCGCTGCAACACCCGCACATAGTTGGCAGGCCGCCGCGGTACTCGGACCGCGCTGACCCTCAAGGTCAACCTGCGCTTGGTCGGCCACATAATCGCGCTGCAGCATCGCTGGTGTGAGCCCAACCAGAAATGCGGCCGCACCATCAAGACTGTCCGCTTCTTCACCGAGCGCAAAAAACTCGTCAAAAGACATGCCGTCTGGGGTGAAAATCAAATATGCCGCGCCCATCCCAATCGGCGCCGCCGTGATGCAGGTAATGCCCTTATCCCGCGCCAGCCGGAAAAGCCGCGCACGCAATTCAAGAACAAAGAAATCAAGGCCGTCGATATAGACATCCACCCCGTCGAGAAAATCATGCAAATTCTCTTCCGTCACACCCGCATTGAAGACTTTGACCTCTGCTTCGGGATTGATGGCACCCACCAAACGCTTGGCAACAAGGGCTTTTTCCTCGCCCAACGTAGCCATCGTGGCGCCGGCTTGACGGTTGAAGTTGGCGAATTCAAAGCGGTCAAAGTCCGCGACGTGGAACTTGCTAAAGCCAGTGCGCGTCAGCGTTTGCAGATGAATACCGCCAACGCCGCCCGCGCCCGCAACAGCAATTCTGGCCTCGCGGATGCGGTCTTGCTCAAACCGTGTCAGCCAGCCAATGTTGCGCGAGAAAGCAGTCGTATAGTCAAAAAGCGGTTGAGGAGTGCTCATAGGCCAAGCTTAGACCCTATCCTCGCGAATGGAAACGTCCGGGATGGCCCAGAGAGGCTTTTTGAATAGGAGCGGCTGCGAAAGCCAGCTTGATAGCCGGGTGAGCGGTCGCGACGCAGTCAAAAAGCCCCTCTGGGCCACCGCCTGGGCGGCGCCCAAAAACGCAAGCCTGGACTGCGTTGCGTCGTCAGTTGCGATGCTATGGCATCGCGCCGTTCCTATCGCCTTGCCAGGCTTGCGTTTTTGCAGCGTCACGGTCATTTCCATTCGCGAGGATAGGGTCTAATGTAAATTAAGTTGCCCGTCACGGTTTACGATGCGCAAATATGCGTCGGGCAGGCTTTGCATACGGCTATAGAGCTCTTGCGTCGAAACTATGACAGGTTGGCGCTTTCCGTGATAGTTAACAAGATCGCCAACTGGATGAAAATGCACGTGCAGGCGGCGCAGGATGCGCAGCAGCGGCGGGTCAATCACAGCGCATAGATGGCTCAACTTGTGCAACTTGACGACCTCAAGAATGCCGGTGAAGAGACCCAACGCCATGTAAGGAATGATCCGCCTCGCATCGGCCCCCGGCGCGTCCACGTCATAGACCTGTTGATAGAGCGTATCACCAGCGCGGCGCCGAAACTCTGGGGCAATGGTAAAGCGCGAAATCTCGCCAGTCGTTTCCAAAGGGATGCTCCCCTTCGTGAGGGCAAGCATATCCTCCGAGCATGTCAGCGCTGGCAGTAAGCCAGCATCAGGGTTGGCTTGGGGCAAAATCACCCGCACCGTGCCACTGCAGGTCCCGGTTGCCTTATGGGTCAACAGAATGGATTCGCTGCGCAGGTCAAAGGCATCGCGCTCTAGTCCGCCGGGGTTCCTGTCTTTCGGCAAGAAGCCAGTTTCTTCGCAGTAGACGCGATATCGGAGCGCCTGCGACACAGACACATCATCGGATGAGCGGGCCAGATGGATGGAAAAGATGGACGCATAAAAGTCAGCTGCCGTGTCATAGTCTGTAGCCGGCTGCGAAGGGTTGTGGCCTTCCACCGGCGCCATGTTGTTGTGTGTCATTATGCCTGCTTTAATCATCCTGTCGCATTGGCGCCTTATCGCCTGATCTTGGTACGATCAGAGACGGCCATACGTGTTTCATTTATGGACGTAAAATCAGTGAATTATGCTAACGAACAATGAATAAGCTGTGGCAACAATTAGACAAACTCCACAGTTAGCCCTTCCAGACACTGCCACCTGTTCGCTAAGCGTGTTGCTGCGTAATCTTAGTAAACCTACTGGATTTATAGATAATTTAGACTATGAAAGATGACCTATGGGGACCCTTGCCGCTTGCCAAAATACCGCAGACTACGATGACCAAAGTAGTCTCAATAACCTGGAGATTGTGGACTACGCGCCCGTTTTGGAGGACGACGCAACAAGCATTTTGGCCTGGCTCACTGGCGCAAGCGCAACGCCGCCGGCACGGCTGCTCTATGATGCACAAGGCGCCCGCCTGTTTGAGCAAATCTGCGAAACGCCAGAATATTATCTGACCGAACAGGAAGAAAGCCTGCTGCCTCGGCTGGGCGACTATCTCAATCAAACCCTGACAGACGCCTGTCAAATCGTTGAATATGGCTCCGGCAACCGCCGCAAGATTGAGTTGCTGCTGCAGACATGCCCAGCGCTTAAAGCGCATGTCCCCATCGACATTTCAAAAGCGCATCTGATTGAAAACGCTGAAACCTTGGCGCAGGCGTTTCCAGGCCATTACTTCACAGCTGTTTGTGCGGATTTCTTCACAGCCATAGACATTCCCTCCGCACCCTTTGGACAGCAGCTGGACCAAAATATTGGGTTTTTCCCAGGCTCCACCATTGGCAATATGCCGGAGGAAACCGCAGCTGAGCTTCTAACCAACGCGCGCAAAGCTCTGGGCGACGGCAATCTGTTTTGTGTCGCGGTGGATAGAGTAAAGGACGTGCAAATCCTCGAAGCGGCTTATCATGATGCAGCCGGGGCCAGCGCAGCCTTTTCTCTCAATCTTATTGACCGCATGAACCGGGAATTTGGCGCGACCTTTGATACGTCGGCTTTTCGCTATGACGCTACGTTCAATGCGCAAACCGAAGCCATTGAAATGTGGTGGACGACCCAACAGGCGGTTGAAACGCAGGTTGCCGGCGTGCCAATCGCGCTGCCGAAAGGGCATAGGCTACTGGTTGAGATTTCCAGGAAGTTCACACCAGAAAGTCTTCATAGCCTGGCAAGCCTTTCCGGCTATCACGTGCGCGACATCCTTTCCACACCAAATGAATGGTATTCGCTTGCCATTTTAGAGTGCTAACCGCTAGGCAGCGATCATTGCCTTAGAAAGTATCGCCGAGCCCCGCATGACCGCGAGCCCCTGTATTCAAGTCTGCGTCATCAACCAAGAGACGGGTTGGTGTTATGGCTGTTATCGGACCCTGCAAGAAATCACGCAGTGGACCAAAATGACGTCTGATGAACAATCGGCGCTGAAAGACTTGCTCGATGTGCGTGCAGCAGACCCGCGTGCCCAAGTTGCGCCGCAACCGGCTGACTGAATAGGCCTGACCGCATGAGCCAGCCTCGCATTCTCCCCGTTATTCTGTCCGGCGGCGCTGGGACGCGGCTATGGCCACTGTCACGGCAATCAATGCCCAAGCAGATGATCGATTTACTTGGCACAGGCTTTAGCCTGATGCAGCAGACGTTAAAGCGCGTCTCTGGCCCGGCTTTTACAAGCCCACTCATTCTTGGAAACCAGCGCCATACTGGCCTGATTGACGCGCAGCTGACCGGGATTGATGTTAGCGGCGACGTTATCCTGGAGCCCGAAGCGCGCAACACGGCCCCTGCAGTGGCCTTAGCAGTGGCCCATGCCGCCTCACGTGGCACTGCGGATCAACTGCTCATCCTGCCGTCTGACCACGTTATCCGCGATGAAGCGGCCTTCCGCGACGCCGTCGTCGAGGCTTCCAAGGCCGCCGAAACCGGCCGACTTGTTACCTTTGGCATCGCCCCCCACCGCCCTGAGACGGGCTTTGGCTACATTGAGATGGGCGCCAGACTGGATGGGTTTAGCGCCGCGCGCGCACTGCAGCGCTTTGTTGAAAAGCCAAATCTTGAAACAGCGCAGAGCTATTTGGCCGCCGGTAACTTCGTCTGGAACGCCGGCATGTTTTTGTTCAGCGTTGACGCTGCCACTCAGGCCTTTGAAACCTATGCGACCGGTATTTTATCTGCCTGCCAAAAGGCGCTCGACACTGCGGAGAAACGTGGCGCACAGATTTATCCGAACAAGGACGCCTTCGCCCAGGCCGATAGTATCTCCTTTGACTACGCCATTATGGAGAAGGCTGAAAAAGCAGCTGTCGTACCCTGCGATATCGGCTGGTCGGATATCGGATCTTTTGAAGGCCTTTGGGAAGTTCTGGACAAGGATGGCGATGGCAATGCCACCATAGGGGATGTGACGCTACTAGAGTGCAGCAATTGCCTCGCCTTTTCGAGCGGCAGCGCCATCACGATGACGGGCCTGACGGACCAGGTCATCATTGCAACCGGCGATGTGGTAACGGTGTTGCCAAAGGAAAAATCTCAAGACGTCAAAGCGCTTCGGCAGGTCTTTGCTGACCAGGACAGGCCGGAAGCGGACCGCTTTTAAGCGTCTTTTAGCAGCGCTTCTATCTTTTGGAATTGGGCCGTGCGCTCATAGCGCTCTCTCTGTCCCCAATCCACATCAGCTAATGGTCCCGCTTTCCGGCGCTCATGCCAGTCTTGAATAGCTGAAACGATTGTCTGCGGGTCTGCAGACAGGACAGTATCTGGCCGACCGCTAAGAATATCCGCGACTTCCCCACGCGTGCTGCCAACAGATAAAATCGGGCGCTTGGCACCAATATACTCAAACACTTTGCCCGGAATAACCCCGTCTTCACGCGGATCGTCCCAACGCATCAGGAGCAGAACATCTGCCGATTGCTGCTGCTTCAAAACCTCCTCATTTGGAATAGGGAGGCAGATATCAACGAGGTCGGTAATGCCATAACGCTCTGCCATGGCCTGAATGGGCCCTGGGGTCGATGTGTAGAACCGCACCACCACATCCTCCGGCGAAAGCGACAGCTTTTGCAAAGCTTGAAACAAGAGGTCGGGCGTGCGCGTACGGACATAGACAGACCCGGCATAGAGGATGGTAAGCCGTCCATCGGTTGGTGGTTCCACACTTTCGGAGTCAAACCAACTGGGCTCATAGCCGTTGTAGGAGAGAATGGCTGGCTTTTGAAAGCGCTCTGCCATGCGAGACCGCGCGTCCTCGCTAACGGCGACTAACGCCTTTGCAGGCGCCATGGAGCGCGCTTCTAAGCGGTTCTCGAAGAACGCCCGCACCTTTCCAGGAATATGATAGGGATGGTCCATCCACAAATCGCGATATTCCGCGACCCAGGGGACCGAGAACCTCTGCGCCAGATGGGCGGCGACCACATTAGCGCTGTGTGGCGGCGCTGTTGAGAATATAAGCTCGGGGCGCCGCGCCTTGATAAGCCCTTCCCCGGCCTTTTTGGCATTGCCAATCCAACCCATATAGCTATCCGGGTAATTCGCTAGGTAGTCGAACGTATCGTAGAGCTGCGCTTTAAAGGGCGAGGTTTTCGTGGGCAGTGACGCTGCGGCTTGCGTGCTATTAGACACTGCCTGTTTGCGCTTAAAGGGCGCTCTGATTTTTTTGACGACATCCTGCGCCGACCACATTGGCACATAGGTAATAAGGCCCTGATCAATGCCGGGCCAGGTGATGGCGGGGTATCGCGTGTTATGCGCAGCGAGAACCCGCAGGCTATGGCCTTGCGCAATCAAATAGCGGGCAAACGCAGCTGGCCGGGTCGCGGCTACGGCGCAATAGGGCTGAAAGGCAGGGGCGATGAACAAGATGTCCATGCTAAGCGCCCTGGTCTCTGAAAATTTGGTAGGCGCGGAGCGGAATTGAACCGTCGTCCTTCACCATGTAACGGTGACGCTCTACCACTGAGCTACGCGCCTTTATGCGACACATCATGAATACAAGGCCTGGCCTTAAGACTGCGCTAACGCCGGTGCGCCATCTGCGGCCTCAGCGCAGATTTGCTGGAAAATCTTGAGCTGCTTTTGCGTCGTCTCCGCCCAAGAGAACTGCTCTGCATACGCCCGTGTAGCTGCACGGTCTGGCAAATCGTTCAGCAACGCGGCTACCGTTTGCGCAATGGCGCCTGCGCTGCGCTCTGGAATGAGGCGGCCAGCCTCAGGAACAGCGACCACTTCGGGCGTTCCCCAGACACTGGTTGCGGCGACTGGGGTCCCGCAAGCCAATGACTCGAGCAGCACGTTGGCCCAGCCTTCGCGGCTGGATGCTAAGACGCTGGCATCGGCCGCCGTGAACAGACTTGGCAGATCATCATGGGCCACGGGGCCCAAAAGCCTCACACGGTCAGCGACTCCAAGTTTTTCGGCCAAGGCCGATAAGGCGGCTTTATCTGGACCATCGCCTGCAAGCAATAAGGTGACACCCGGCATCGATTGCAGCGCTTCAATTGTCAAATAATGGCCTTTGCGTTCTATGAGGCCGCCCACTGATACCAGCGTTTTGCCTGTCACCTCCCAGCGTTTGCGCGCCTGGGCCCGGTCTTGCGGTTGAAACAGGTCTAGGTCAACGCCGTTGCGCAGACCCTCGATACGGTGCTTTGGAATGCCAATAGCTGCCATTTCATCCGCCAGCGCCTGGCAGACCGCGCCAACGGCCGCCGCGCCCTGAGCGACCTCTACGATTTTTTTGCGTGCATAGCTGTGGGCCGGGATGAGATTAATATCCGTCCCACGCGCGGTCATCATAAAGGGCTTACCCAGCGCGCGGGAGATGGCCAGCGCGGCAACGCCATCCGGGTAGAAATAATGCGCATCAATCATGTCAAAGTGAAAGCCGCTGTCATAAACGCGCTGGGCTGCTCTCACGGCACTGCGAGCAAGCAGAGAGGGTGTAATGGACATGCCGATTTTGGGCACGATGACATAGCGCGGATGATGGATTAGAATGCCGAAGCGCTCTTCATAGCTAGGGGCCGTGGCATAGTGCGCGTATTGCCCGAAGGCCGGATTAGACGACGGAAACCAGGCGACCGGTGCAATGACTTGCGCATCCACCGCACCTGTCTCAACCAGCCTGCGCAGCCGATTTTCCACAAACACGCCATGGGATGGCAGGCCGGCATGGGGATAGAGCGTTGAAAAGCATAAAACCTTCATGCTGCCAGCGTCCCTTTCTGGCTAAGGGCCCACGTAATGTGGCGTTCATAGCCCGCTACCATCTGCGCTTGGCCATAGGTTTGCGCGCATTTTTGCTGGTTTGATTGTCCAAGCGCCTCTCGCAGCTCAGGCTTTGCCGCCAGCCGCGCAATCGCTTTCGTTAGGCCCGCTTCATCGCGCCGCTCTGGCAAAAACCGCTGATTTCCATCCGCCACCATATGCGGGATATCGCCGACACCGAAGGCAGCAATGGGCAGTTCCATGGCCATGGCCTGCAAGATGCTGTTGGGCAGCTGCTCGGTATCGGAACTGAGCGCGCAAATGTCGATGCCGGCGTAAAAGCGCTCAATATCGCCCAAGAAACCGAGGAACTTTATATGTTGGGCCGATGGTAGCTTGGCCGCCGCCGCTTCCAAGGCGGACCGCTCTGCACCATCGCCAGCAATGGCCAGCCGCAGGCCGGTATTTTCCCGCCAAGCCGCATCAAAACTGCGCAAAAGCGCTGTCAGGTTTTTCTCGCCCCGCAAAGGCGCAACGCAGCCGACAATCACGTCACCATCTTCAAAGAGGCGCATTGGCTGCGTGTTGACTTTAGAAAACCGTTCCAAATCAATCCCATCGGGCACAAAGTGAACGCGCTTTTCAGGCAGGCGCCAGGTCGTCTTGGCAATTGCCATAAGCGTCTGTGAACACAGCAAAACGCCGTCACTGCCTGGCAATACAAATCGGCGAAACAGGCTGCGCTTTTTGTTTAAAGAGAAAGCTTCATCCGGCCCAAAGCCGTTCTCGCTATGGAGATGGGGGAGCGCCTTTTCAAACCTTGCGGCCAGAGCCCATTCAATCGCGCCCCAATTATAGGTAATCAGCAAGTCTGGCTTCAAAGTGGCGAGCCAAGCCCGCATGGCTTTTATGCGCGCCACCAAGCCAGCGCCAGCGGGCATTTGAAAAGCTGGCTCAGCCAAGGACACAGACCTTGGCCAGCCAGGGGCATCAAAAGCAGAGGTATCTCCATCCAAGGCTACGACCTGATGCTGCCAGGGCTTATCCAAGCCAGCAGCCAGGGTGCGCAGGCGCATTTGAATACCGCCAGGGGCAAAACTTGGAAAGACATGCAAAAGAGAGACAGCCATCCCGGCCCAACCATCCACCGAAAGAACGACATCCAGTGCCGTTTTATTGCTTTACCTGCCATACGATATGTGCAGCTATTCTGGCCAGGTATAACCAGCGTTTGTTAGGATTTGCCAAAGACGTGAAAGACCCCATGGCCTTTCCCGCGCACTTTGATATGTCTACAAACCTTCATGTTCGGCAGGGCGAGAACGACACATGTTTCGCATAATCTGGTTCTTCGGATGTTTGTTTGTGGCAGTGCTGTTGGCGGTGATTGGAAAATCACTGATGCCAATCCTGGCCAGCCAGCTCTCTCCGGATGGCATATCGCATGGCATTTATGACCTGCTGAGCCGCTCAAACGTGGTCGGCACCAGCGTTGTTTTGGCTCTTTTCCTCTTTTTCTTCACGTTTTTGGCCCTCGGCGGGCAAGTGTTGGTCGATGGGCTAACCATGCGCAAGTTTTTCCAACAGCTGTTCGAAAAATCCCAGATTTCGGGCGGCCAAAATGCCGTCAGCTTTCTAGAATTCATGAAAGTCGCCAGTGACTCTGGCGATTTTGCAGGCCCTGCAGAAGACTATGCAACCCATCGCTCGTCGGGCGAACAAGAGCCTCTGCGCGCCAAACTTCCGGCCAATCACTTTTTTGATGACCAAACACAAATTCGCAGCCGCCTAAATCTGTGGGTGTTTGACAATATGCTGGTGATTGCCTCAGTCCTTGGGCTTGGCTTGTTCTTTCTGGCCATGGTCATTGGCGTTGACGATGTCGTGTTCCAAAGCCAAATGTCGCTTCGCACCCCGGTCAGTGGGCTGCTAACGCCGCTGCAAGAGGGTTTGTTTGCACTCTTTATCCTGCTCATCACAGGCCTTGCCTGCCGCATCATGACGGGCGCGATGGTGGATGTGAGGCGCACGCAAGTGACACGTTTCAACGGCTTGCTCGATGGCATGTTTTTGAGCGAGGATTCAGGGCTGGAAAGCCTGCAGAAACCCTTGAAGGCGCTGTCAGAAGCGCAAGCGCTTATTGCCGATGACAAAAGCGACCAGCTTGGCAAAGCTATGGAGAGCGCTCTCAAAGCCTTCAAGACGTCGCTTACGGGTGAATTCACCAAGCAAATCAAATCAACAAGCAAGCTGCTTGAAGAAACCGAAAAGCAGGTCACAAAATCTGCCGTAGCAGTGGAGGCTGCCAATGACACGCTGGCCAAATATGCGCGCGGGCAATCCAATGCCATCGATAAAGCCATCGCTTCATCGCTCAACCAATATTTCAAGGATGAAGATAAGAGCCGTGCTGGCCTGCAAGATGCAATCAGCGATGCTGTGAAAACTGCAACGCAGGCCTTGGAAACAGGCAGCGCCGAAAGTGCGGCGGCGCTGAAGCAGGCGCTAGACCAGATCAATCAGAATTATGGTGGTGGCTTATCAGGCACGGCCAAAGCCCTCGAAGACACGCAGGGCGAGATAGCGCGATTGGTCGCGGCGGTAGAACGCCTAGCTGCTTTGCCCCCCCGCCAAGCTGGCGGCGCGCGCGAAGAGTATCTCAGACTGGTTGAAGATGGTAACCTGCAGACCGTTCCGGCCACTGATGCCTCGCCTTTAAAAGACATCGAGCCAGGCATTAGCGATGAGCAGGTAACCCAACTGACAGAGACGCTTAAACGCGAGCGCGATGCGGGCAACGAAATACCCAAAAAGGCGTCGAAAGAGGCGTCGAAGCGGCTGGAGAATGCTTTGAAAAGCCTGCGTAACCAAAGTGAGCCAAAGGATTTACCTGACCTCTAGAACACCTCAGCGCAACTTAGGCTTGGCGGCGATATTCCACATAGTGGCCGTCCTTGGTTGTAAGGCCGACTTGGACAAACGCATCCCCCTCATCATACCAAATACGGTGTGTGATTTCGCCTGTGTCCCGGCGAGTAATTTCATAGTAATTGACAGTACCCAGAACGCCCTCAACGTCCAAGTCTTCATCGAACTTGCGGTAATGGATACGCGATGGAAGCAGAATGCCGGACAACGTGTCTAGCAAAACAACATCCTTATCTGAGGTATCGAATAAATGCCTGGCAAAGGTAAAGCTGGTTGGCATCACCTGTTGCGGCGCTTCACTGGTTTCACCATTGACGACAACGTCATAGCCTTCCTCGCCTTCCCCAACCTCGACAACAAATGTGCCGCTGGACCGGTCTGTGGTGGCAGACATCGCCTCTAACGCGACCGGTAGAAGCTTCCAACGCTCGCTTGCCTGATGGTCCATCCGAAAGGCGGTAATACCCAGGAATTTGACACGGATAGAGAAGTTTATATCCACGAAGGCGTGCGCCTCATCTAGACGGACGGAGACCCTGTGATCTCCAATGGTCTTGCCTTTGCGGTATATTTTGTAGTGCAGCTGTGTCGAATCTGCAGGTGTTAACCCAGCCACATCTTGGATGTCTGCAGGCGCGGACGCGCCAAGAGCAGCCCACAAAATGGCCGCGGTCAACGGCGTTGTTATCATCTTCACCGCACTCATCACGCTATTTTTCGTTAAACCCACCTTGCTTTATCTTTAGCTGCTCCAGCGTCTGTTTGGAACCCTTGGAAACGCAGCAAGAGACTTTAGTTATCGGTTTTTCCAAGTCATCTGCCATGATACGGACGTCATAATATGCGCCTACTGATAAACTATGGATTAACTGTTTTGCTGTGCCTGACGGCGGCTCTGGCGATTGCAGCGGTAGACTTTAGGGGGCCATCATCTGCGTCGCTGGCACCGCCGGAGGCCGCAGCCCTCGCAAAACTGCGCGTATCGGCAAAGAGTTGGCTTTCTGCGCTGTCTGACCCAAGGAAACCAGCCGATCTCACATTGCTAGAAAGCGATATGCTGACAGGGGTGAGAATTTGGAATGCCAGTGGCCGCGCCATAAAGCTGCACCTCCAAGAAGATAGCCATGTTCCATCAGGCAAGGCGTATTGGCACCTATGCGCGCACAGCAACTGTCCATGGCTCTCTGCGCAGCTGACACTGTCAGATGAGAACGGCAGCGTCTCACCGCAAGTCTCCATCCGAGGCATCCCTATCCCAACCGTTTTATGGCGTCTTGCTCTGAAGCAAATCAACAGCATTCAAAGCGCTGTAGATCCCGGTTTTGCATTGGCTCAGGATATTAAAACGCCCATTCGTGAAAAGGCCGGATGGCGTTTTCGTGTCGCGGAACCTGACGCCCTCAAAACGCAGGTATCCGCCGTTATTGCTGCCCTCACAAAGGGTGACAAGACAGACAATTTGAACATCGAGATTGCCCATTATGTGGCCCTTCTCAAAGGCCTCGGCGCGCAACCAGCGACGCAAGATTTTGAGTTTAAAGAACTCCTTCAAGCTGTCTTTGCTGAGGCGAAAAGACGGTCCAACCTCAAAACAGCAGAACGTGAAAACCAGGCGGCAGCGGCGGCGCTAACGCTAACGCTTGCGCCGCCACGCTTGGCGCGGATCGCCTTTGGCAAAGACCGTCAACCTGGTTGGACCCTCTTGCCAGGTAATACTGCCAGCAGAGGGCTAGCGCCGCCGCTGTGGAGCCGCACCGCGCTAAACAGCCGCAAAGACTGGAGCCTTCATTTTGCCGGCAGCGCAGCCCTTGAGGAAGTTTCAACGACAAAAGACACAGCGTTTACCGGCCTACTCAAAGAGATTTCGGATGCAGCGCCGAAAGGCTCTGGATTTGATACCGGCGACTTGGTTGCAAACGCCCAGGGGCAAACTCTCATCCGGTTAACGCAGCGATTGAGCGGGGACGCTGCTTTGACCCTGCAAAGCTGCTTAATTGAACGCCCAGAAACCCTTTT
>CAKZYD010000021.1 GCA_937884085.1 uncultured Sphingomonadales bacterium
TATGAAGCTGCCCAATGAGCTCGTTATACGTGTATTCAAACGTGGATAGAAATTTATCGTTCGCCGACAAGATGGTACCATCCAAACTAAATTGCGCTATGCAATGATAGCGGGCTATGATTTCAAAGCTTTCCTGTGCATTGAGATTAGCACCGATGAGTGTCTGCAACACGAGACTGACTCCTTTATGGTTCAAGACTATCTTGAACGTCCAGAACCCGCCAAAACATTGATTATTATTTTTCTATTTCGCTCAACACCAAAGCCGCCAACCAAAACAAAGGTCGTCCGAAGTCGCACCGTCCGCCGATGCCCCGCGAACCCGGCTTTCCTTACTGCGCCGTGAGACACACAGCGGAGGCTCAGCGAAACACTATCAGTTATGCTATATATTACACACTATAAAGTTGCAATAAGGTAAGCGCCGCGACGGCAGCGGTCTCCGCGCGTAGAATGCGCGGCCCCAGGCTGATTGGCGCTGCATGGGTGCACGCCTTCAGCGCCTCACGCTCCGCCGCAGACCAGCCACCTTCAGGCCCAATAAGCAGTGTTTGCCACATATTATCGGCGCGAGTCAGTTTCGGCGTCGGCGCACCAGCACGCATTTCATCAGCATAGAGCAAGATGCCGCCTGCACCGAGAAGCTGTTTGAAAGGCGTGGGCGGCGCTATATCCGGCAGCGCTGTGCGGCCGCATTGTTCACAGGCTTCAATAGCGTGCGCCTTGGCCTTGTCCGGCTTCCACTGCTTCACGGCCGGGCCTTGCGTGCGTTCGGTCACCATGGGGATCAAGCGCGCGGCGCCGAGCTCAGTGGCCTTTTCCACAACCATTTGGGTGCGTTCTTTCTTTAACAGAGCAAAGGCAAGCGCAATTTTGGGCAACACCTCTTGCGGCGCAGACCGCTGCTTGAGCATGAGGTGCGCTCCTGCTTTTGTAAGCGCCGTGATCTCCGCCTCAAACGCGCCATCGCGGCCATTAAAAACATCAACATTTTGGCCAGGCTGCGCGCGCAGCACTGAACGCAAATAATGCGTCTGTGCCGGCGGAAGGGACAAGATATCGCCCGGCCGGAGACTATCGGCATCCACATAAAGCCGCGTGCGCGGCTGATAGCTTTGCATGGCGGCTCCAGCGGGCTATGGCTAGGCCATGACTAGCACCCACAGGGCCCAGATGCCAACGCCCGGATCACCAGCGCCGCCCGATAGTGAATACCCATGGTGGGTCAAAAACGCGCCGGCATGGGCACAGCCATATATGCTGCTGGCGCGGCTGGACCGACCCATTGGAACATGGCTACTCCTTCTGCCCTGCTGGTGGGGCGCCGCACTCGGCGCGATGGCCGAAGGAGAGGCACTGCCGTCCCTATGGCACCTGACCCTGTTTGCCATCGGCGCGCTGGTGATGCGCAGCGCCGGCTGCGCTTTTAACGACATCGTGGACAAAGATTTGGACGCTCATGTGGCGCGGCCCCGCAGCCGGCCTGTCGCGTCAGGCCAACTCAGCCGCAGCCAGGCGCTTGCCTTATCCGTCGGGCTCAGTCTGATTGGCCTTGTCATTTTGCTGCAGTTCAACACCTTCACACTATGGCTCGGCATAGCATCCGTTGGGCTTGTCGCCGCCTACCCGTTTATGAAACGCATCACCTTCTGGCCTCAAGCCTGGCTTGGGCTCGCCTTTAACTATGGCGCCTTGGTTGGCTATAGCGCGGCAACGGGCGAGTTGGCTGTCCCGGCCTTGCTCCTCTACGGCGCTGGCATTGCCTGGACGCTCGGCTACGACACAATCTATGCCTGCCAGGATGTGGAAGATGATGCGCTTGTAGGCGTGAAATCCACCGCTCGGCTTTTCGGCGCTCAGGCGCCGCTGTGGGTGGGTCGCTTTTTTGCGCTCCAGTCCTTGCTGCTATTGGCGGCCGTGTTAGGCGAAGGCGCACCGGTCCTAGTAAGCGCTATCAGCGTATCTTGCATCGCCCTTTACTTAGCAACACAAAGCGCTGCCCTACGTCAGCCAAACCCTGATTACCTGGCTTTATTTCGCCAGCATCGAGGGGTGGGAGCGATAGTTTTTGCAATAATTTGCATTATAAATTTTCTGTGATTCGTTGGTAGATCTGGTTTTATGGTTAATTTTACGGAATAAAAGAAGAACATAGGTTCAAAATACCGCAAAACGGCGTTCAAATATCACAAAAATTTTTTTATTTTACATTCTTATGAAAAATGTCATACCGGCGCGCGGCAGGGCAACCTGCCTAACAAAGAAAGCTGCGATAACCTTCTCTCCTGCACACTTGGTATTGCGGCATAATTGTTCGACACACCCAACTTATCATCGCGGTGGCCGTTAAAAGACGGGCCCACCGTCTTGCCACGCGATGACTTTTGGGCCGTCGACGAGCTGCTCTTGATACCATGCGCGACCATCCGCCAGCATTGACCCATTGCCAGCAATGTGAAACAGCCTGCCGGGATAACCCCCAACAAAAGGCGCGCCCTGTTTCGTGACATCTCATCTGGACCTTCTCGATAC
>CAKZYD010000022.1 GCA_937884085.1 uncultured Sphingomonadales bacterium
ATCAGATCAGGGAAAAGGACGCAATACATCAAATAAAGTGATGCAAAGGACTAGATTGGGTGCTTTCAGACAAACGCGAAATCGTCGCAGGTTTTGGGAGAGAGCAATTTCTGAGGCGCGCAATTGCGCAAGTCAACGCCATTCCTCAGTGAGAGCGGAAATCGCGCGTACATCATCACCGCAAGTTGGGTGATGTCAGGCAATGTTTTGAAATAGCAAAAACGGTTTTTTCATACGGAAAAGCGCGAAACGGCGTAAATCCCTTTCAAGCGCCAGTTCCTTCGACAATGCCCGTCTACCAGCTGCTTTAGGGAAAACTGTTACCCTTTGAGAATTTGGAGCAGGACTGCTGTTGATGCGGACTGCGCAACGAAAGCAAAATGGAGTACAAAATTCCTGGACTATTTAATCCCATGGAGCTTGCTGATCTGTCCTATGCCAGCTGCGCGAAGACACAGGCTATTGCGTTGGCGAGATTAAATTCGGCAGAAAGGCGTTGTCCCAACCCAAAGCTTTGTCCGGCCATCTTCCAAAGCGGGCGATGATGAGGTTTTGCGATGGGAGCATGTAGATGACTTGGTTGCCATTGCCGTCGAAAAGGATGATATCCGACGCTGTATAGGGCGCGCTGTGGTAGGTGCCACCGCCATAGTCTGGGTTCTGCGCACCGCGATATTCTGCGTAGCGGGCGCCATTGTAGATGCTCATGCCAACGAAGGGATTTTCCGCCGTTGGGGTGCGCATTTGCTCGGTATAGCCCTCAGGAAGGAGACGCGCGCCTTCCCATACACCGTCTTGCATGACAAGCAGCGCTAGCGTCACCCAACTATGCGCCGGCAAGGTGTTGCAACATCCTGAATGCGCTGTGCCGCCGACCCGGTTGAGCCATATCTCCCCACCCTGCGCGCCGAGCGGCTGCAAGATTTGATCCGAGACCCAGTCTTCATAACGCTCGCCCGTTGCACGCTCTATCAGCGGGGCAATCAGCTCGCCATTGACATTGGCATATTCATAACGCGTGCCCGGCGGATTGATGAGTGGATAGTCCGCAAGAATGATCTCAATATGGCGCGGATGGAGATAGGCCTTGCGCATCACGTCTTCCGGCCCGGTGTACGGAGACTGTCGCATTAAACCGCTACGCATGGTCAGCAAATGGCGGACGGAAATCGTTTCCTTGGGGGAGCCTTTCCACTCAGTGAAAAAATCGCTGGCAGGCTGGTCGAGAGACTTGATGTGCCTTTCTTTGATGGCACGGCCTACGGCAATGACACTGAGTGGCTTGGCGAGAGACTTGGCAACCAGAGGCGTCTCCTTCTTGGTATCGCCATAATAGGATTCATGAACGATCTCGCCCTCATGCAGGATGATAAAGGCACTTGTCTTACGCGGCGCGACATAGGCTGCGGCCTCGTTAATCACATCCGCGGAAATTGGGCTCGGTCCTGACTTCGCTTGCAGCGGGACGAGCGGGTCTGCGGAACGCAGGGGGGCCATGACATCGTAAATGCTGCCTAGGGACCCACTCTTGCGTGCCGCCTCGGCACGCTCGTAGCGCTCTATGTAGAGGGCGTCATCATCCATGGGGGCGGCCCCATAGGTGAGGGGCACAGCACTAAGGAAAGCAAGTTTTTTCATATTAAACTGCTGCCGCTGGGTTGGGATTAGGCGCGCTTTGGCGGCGCAGCTTTTCTAAAACGCCGTCATCAAGCGAATAGAACATGAGTACGCCAGCCGCGAGCAAGATGAAGAGCGCTGGGATGGTGGACTGGCAGGCATAGATGGCGGAGATGGCGCTCTCTGGCTGGCTATCAGCGCGGGAGACATAGTTCATGGCACCCAAATACAGCCCTGTTAGAGCCGTGCCGAGGGCGAAGGAAATCTTTTCAATGGTCGTGTAAAGACCGCTCAAAACGCCCTCACGGGCGAGCCCTGTGCGGAGCCGGTCATACTCCACTGTGTCGGGCAGCATGGCCTGGCTCACCAGCAAAATGCCGCCAGTGCCCAGGCCCTTGGCGAAGACGCGGATGCTGGTCAGCCAGAGCGGCTCAGCACTGTCAGCAAGGAGCCAGGTCATTGAGATACCAGCGAAAATTATGGCGGACGTGACAAAGGTTTTACGCTTGCCAAGCTTGCCAGCCACTTTGAGCCAAAGGGGCGTCCCCAGAATTTGGCCAAGCGTTGTGAACATGATGACGGTGCCCAAATCGGCATAGGTCCGCCCCAAAACCCACACGACGAAATAGGCCAGCGTTGCCGAACTCACAGCCACGCCGCACAAAATGCAAAGCTTCAAGAGGAGGAGCAGCATGAAGGGTCGGTTGGCGGCCACGGCTGCTGCCTTTTCGCGAAGCGATAGAGTACTGCGCGGTGCTAATGGAGGCGGGCTTTGAACCTTCTGCTGTGTGGCCATGAAGATGATGACCGAAAGCAAAGCGATTGCCACACCTAAAGTAAGACCCATGAATTGGTGGCCTTCCGCGCCGCCGCCTGCGTAACTGACAATCTTAGGGCCAAGAGTCCCTGCAATTAATCCGCCCGCACCAATACACATCACGCGCACGCTCATCATGGCAGAGCGGTCTTTGGCTTCAGTCGTGATTTCTGCCGGCATGGCCATATAGGGGACGTTGTAGATGGTGTAGGTCGTTGCATACAGGATGAGGAGCCCGCCAACCAGCCAAGCTGGGTTCACGCCAGGCAGCAGTGTCGGCAAGGCAAACAGCCCATAGATGCTAAGGCCGCAAAGCAAACCACCAAGCAAGAGATAAGGTCGGCGGCGGCCAGAAGCCGTCTTCGTCTTATCGCTGATGGCGCCCATGACGGGGTCTGAGACGGCGTCATAGAGTTTAGACAGACTGATAAGGAGACCTGCGCTCGCCGCAGCGAGGCCCACGATATCGGTGAGATACCTTAGGGCTAAGATATTGAAAGCATTGAAATAAATTGCCATCGGCAGGGTACCCAGACCCCAGGCGATAACCAGCCGTTTCGGCAGACCTTGGCCTGTCATCCTTAGGCCGAGCTTTTCTTCGTCAAATCTGCAGCATGGGCAATGGCAGCGGCAATCTCATTATAGGTACCGCAGCGGCATAGATTGGTCATGCCGTCCTTAATGTCTTGCGCGGAAGGCTCAGGGTTGTCTTCTAGGAATGCTTTGGCAGACAAGATTTGCCCGCTTTGGCAATAGCCACATTGCGGCACCTGAAGGTCATTCCAAGCCTGTAAGACAGGGTGATTGGGGTTTTCTTCGGCAAAGCCTTCTATGGTGGTGATCGCTGTGCCTTCGTCCAGCGCGTCTACAGGCATACTGCAGCTACGCGTTGGGATGCCATCGGTCAGTACGGTGCAGGCGCCGCAATAGCCAACGCCGCAGCCATATTTGGTGCCGGTCAGCTTGGCGCCATCGCGCAACACCCACAGGAGCGGTGTATCGGGCGCAGCCTCGACTGTGCGGGCCTCGCCATTGATTTGGAGGGTATAGGTCGCTTTTTTCATGGCTATATCTGAACCTGGAGGTCTGATTTTGAGACGGGCAGCGTGCGAATACGGGGGCCGCCAGCGGCAACGATGGCGTTGCAAAGCGCTGGCGCGATAAGCGGCGTACCAATCTCCCCAACACCGGCCGGTGCTTCACCTGGATTGTCGATGAGCGTCACGTCAATGGGCGGCGCACCCGTCGGTGTTAGCGCGCCGATATCGCCCAGGTTATTGCCAACAACCACAGCGTTCTCAATCTGCGTTTCACCCTCAAGGGTTGGACCAAGTCCGAAATAAATCCCGCCTTTGATTTGCGCTTTTACGTTATCGGGGTCGATGGCGAGCCCGACATCGGCCACGGCCCAAATCTTGTTGAGCTGAAGATATCCCTCCTCAAGGCTGACCGATATGGCTGCCGCCGTATAGCCGCCATAAGCGTCGGAATAGGCGATGCCAATAGCCCCCTCTTCGTTTACTACCAGGGTCTGAAGCGTTTCTAAAACGCGCCGTCCGCGCGGTTCGTCCAGATGCGCTAGACGATAGGCAAAGGGGTCTTTCCCAGCCCGGGCCGCCAGCTCATCAAGGGCGCTTTCATAAAAGAAAGCCGTCGGTTGATGCGAGACTGAGCGCCACCAGCCGATGGGAAGCGGCAAGTCGACGGGGCGGGTTTCTAAATGGGCACTTTGAATACGATAGGCGGGATTGTTTTGCATACTGTAGTCGGGCGCAGCGGGATTATAGCGGGCCGACCAAACGCGCCCGATGGACTGGCCAGCAATGGTGTTAGACATAGCCGCGATATTGCCGTCAGCATCCAAGCCAAACTTGAGCGAACCGTATAGCTGCGGCCTGTAGAAATCATGCTGGGTGTCTTGTTCGCGCGTCCAAATTACTTTGACGGGGCGACCAGGCAGCGCGATGGCTGCCTCAACGGCCTGAAGCGTGAAATCCGTATTCCATTTGCGGCCAAACCCGCCGCCAATAAAAGTGCGCTCCAAGGTGACAGCGCTGGGCTCTAGCCCAGCAGCTTTCGCGGCCACCTCAACCGTCGCTTTGGGATTTTGCGAGGGCGCCCAGAGCGTTAGGTTTTTGCCATCTAGAAGCGCTGTCGCCGACAATGGCTCCAGAGCGCCATGGACCCAGACGGGAACCGAATACAGCATTTCCATTTGGTCGGCCGCGCCCTTAAACGCGTCAGCAATTGCGGCGCGAGAGGCGCTTAGGTCCTCTCCTTCATTGACAGCTGCAAAAAGGGCTGCTTCCGCCTTATCCGACGTTACCGCCGAACGAATTACCGCATCGATATCAGAGCTGGAAAGCTGCTCGTCCTCAGTGAGTTCAACCACAACAGTCAGTGTATCTGCCGCCGACTTCGCGGTCCAAAAATCCTCGGCAATGATGGCAAAGCCGCCGGTGACCGGGGCAACCGCCAGAATGTCATCGCGGTTTTTCAGTGCGTTCAAGCCTTCCGGTGTCTTGATTTTGCCCCACGCTTCCTCCGGCATGGCAAGCGCTGCCACAGCCATATTCGGCAAGTCCACATCAACGCTGAAACGGGCTTCCCCTGTCGTTTTAGGCCGCACTTCTTTGCGCATATAGGGCTTGCCAATAAGGCGGAACTCTTCTGGGCTTTTTAAAGCCACGTCCTTTGGCGCTTCGAGCTGCGATGCCGCTTCGGCAAGCTCTCCATAGGTGAGTGTCATACCATTGGCACTGGCCGTACCGTCCCGCATGGTCACGGCGTCTGGCGCGACACCAAGCTGCTCAGCTGCCGCTTGGCGCAGCATCTGGCGTGCGGCGGCACCAGCTTTGCGGACCACCGGGCCAAAGCCCTGGATGGCCAGGCTTCCGCCTGTGGTTTGACCATAAATCTTTGGGTTGAACATAGCCACATTGCGGCCAGAGAGGGCAATGTCAATCTGCTCCCACGAGGCGTCCAGTTCTTCGGCCATCATGCGCGCGAGGGCATCAAATGTGCCTTGGCCCATTTCTGCATTGGGCGTGGTGAAGAGGATGCGATTATCCTCACCAATGGTAAGATAGACGCCAAGCTGATGTAAAGCGGGCTGGGCTGCATCGACTTTGCGAACCAGCGCGTCTTCAGCGCAAACAAAGAGCGTAAAGCTAGCCGCTGTTCCAGCCAGCATCGCGCGGCGAGATAGGTGCATTTGTGTTCCCTCCCGTCCCATGATTAAGCCGGTTTCACGCCGGAAATGACGAGCCAGGATGCATGGACCCCGCGAGACACGTCTCGCATAACACCCGTGCCAGGCTCTGCCTTCCGGCTCGCATCTTGGAAACCGACTTGGATGTCATCAAAGCCAGCGTGTTCTGCTAGCCCAGCAAAATCAGCCGTCAGCGCGCCGCGCCAATAAGGCTCATGGTTGTAGGCCATTTCATAGTCGCCGCGGATACGCGACCATGTGTCGAGGTCTTCATAGCGCGCAGGTACTTCCAAATGGACCATCATGCCGCCAGGCTTGAGCACCCGGGCGCATTCGGCGAAGATATTGCGCAGCGCTGAGTTCGACGTCTCATGTATCATCACGCAGGAGAAGACGAGGTCGAAGCTATTGTCTTCAAAATTGGTGGCTTCCGCGTTTTGCTGAGAGAAGTGGATGGTAGCGCCCAACTTCTCCGCCCGCGCATGGGCATAGCGCAGCATAGAAGCACCAACATCAATGGCATGATACTCCGCATCCGGGAATGTAAGCGCCATTGCAACAGAGCTGTTCCCGGCTGAACAGCCCATCTCGAGCATCTTTTTGGGCGCAATATCCGGGTCGCGCATAAGCACATGGGACATGAGCGTATGGCCACGGCCATCGTTCAAATGTCCACCGTTGCGCCCACCTAAATTGTAGATATAGCTACCGCCGTCATAGAGCAGGCCCTGGCGCACGTCATCATCGCCAAAATCACCCAAATACCCGCCCGGCATGCGGTGGACGTCTTGGGCGGCGATATAATTGGGTGCTTCAAAATCCGGATCGAGCGTCAAAGAGCCCTTTGGCGCTTCAATCTTCGCACGGCTTTCAAGCTCTTCGCTTTGCGCATCAGCAGGGTCAGCAATACTTTGCCACATCATATCCTGGGCGGTTTTGTTGGCGATCACCCAGGTTTGATAAATGGGGTGGTCGGCAATGGCGTCGCGCACTTCAATGTGCCGATCTTTGCGCCCTGCGCTTGGCGGCAAGGCAGCGTCAACGGTGGCAGTGAGGGTGCGGCATAGGGGCTCAATGTCTTTGCCGATATATTTCTTCAAATCGATGACGAACAGCTGCTCGGCTGTCTCATCATGGTCGAAGTACGGCAACATTGGGCTGGGGAGTGATTTGCGCATTTTGTCTATCCCTCTTTTTCAAACAGGTCACGCAGCGCAGCCTGCCGAATGGGGCGAAACAGCTTCGACAGTAATGTTGCGCGGCGCTGGCTGCGCAGGTCGCTGACCTCAACAGGCGGTTCATACGCATCAACAGCGGTCGGCGTTGGCGCCTGCCCAGCGTCAGCGAGCCGCTCATGGGCGTCCAGCCGGTCCCGTAGGACAGAGACCTCAGCCGCAAGCGCCAGCACCATCTCCATGAGCTGGTCATTGCCAGGCTGGGCGGTAAAATTCGGCTCGCGGCCCAGCGCTACCGTCTTGCGGAGGGTTTCAATCGGCGTATTGGTCGACCCAGTTGCCATCGCCATAGCGGCTGATCCTATGTCTGTTATTCGCCTCGTAGTCTCATATTAGATGAGGCGAAGGTTAGAGCTCTCAAGTTGTTTGTTCTCTAAGCGAACATTAGCCAAAGCGCTCAATCACCTTGGACGCCTCGCGCACGCCGGTCGCAGCGGCAGCTTCGAGCCCCGCTTCCGTATCCCGGGTGTGTTCACCAGCGAAGAAGAGGCGGCCAGCGTGCGTTTCCGATAAATATGGGAACATGCTTGCAGCTTCACCAGGGCGCATGATGTATTTATTGCCCTTCACATAGGGGTTTTGGCCCCAGCTATACACATCCACTGGCTCGAGCGCGCCCTTCATGGAAGGCCGCAGCGCTTCAAGCCTTTGCTGCGTCAGAGCCAGGATTTGCGTCTTGTCGTATGTATCAACCTCAGCGGCTGCCGCCCCGTTCAGCCAGACATCGAGCCAGCTGACTTTGCCCTCATCGTCATAATGGGCAAAGACGCGCTCGATGAGGTCGTCAGAGACAAGGCCGGCGGGATGCCCATCCCTGTCCCAATAGGGCTTCTTAGGCAAAAAGATAACGTGGGTCGTCAGGGTATAGGCTGACCTATCGATGGCCAGCTTCTGCTTACCTGTCGGGCTAGGGGAAATTTTGATATCGCGCACGGCAGAGAATGGAGCGGTACAAATGACGCTGCCAGCTCTGAGTGTTTCGCCAGACGCGAGGCCGACGTCGACGCCGTCTTTCTCCACAAGGATGGAGGTCACAGCTGCGTTTGTGCGAACGCCCGACTTAAGGAGCCCCGCCATCCCTTCGACCAGCACAGACGTGCCGCCTTTGACATAATGGTAGCTGCCGTCCTTACCGGCGGCATAAACCTCGCGTTTTTGACTGCCGCTTTGAGGCAGAGAAAGCCGGGTAAATTCTCGCATCTGAAACAGCGCTGATGTGCTGGAGAGACCCATGGTATTGGACGTTAAACCAATGAGACGAATGGCTTCTTCGGACGCTCCATGTTCGCGCAGATACATATCCAGCGGCACATCGTAGCGCAGCATTTCCGGGCTAGACCATGCCGCAAGGTCGTCGATTTTATTGTGCTTCATGAGAATGGGGAATTCTAGCCGCTCAGGCAGAATGGCCCGCTCCTCACCAACAAGACGATTATACTCGGAGTTTTCCCAAGCATCCGGATGCACAAAGCCGCCATTGATGTGATAGCTGAATCTATCGCGGCCACGCGGCAGCGACAGGTCCACGTCCGCAATGGCTGCGTAGGTGCGCACCAGCCCGTAATAAGGCCCGATGGTGGTGGCGCCGCAATCGAAGGTACCGCTGGAATTGCGCATCGTATAACAGCGCCCGCCAACACGGCTATCTGCTTCTAAAACCAAAACGTTTAAGCCTTGGTCTTGCAGAGAAATAGCCGCGGACAAGCCGGACATGCCGGCCCCAATGACAATAACATCAGCTACTTTCGTGGCACCCCATGTGCGCTTCGGTGCAATGCCAGCAACGAAGCCAGTGGCCATGGTAGCCGCCAAAAAGGACCGGCGAGAGACAGACTTTTTCATGCGGTGTTCCTTCCCTGGCGGCTTAAAAAAGATGCCAGACAGCAAACAGACAAGGTATAGCGCCTCGAATATTCATTCAGCGGACAGCTTTTGCTCCCTTGCTTCAGCTGCGTATCACTTGTCAGTTTTAATATCCCAACAGACACACCAGAATAAGGCATTCGACAATGGCTCGTTATCTCACGCACAACCTCTCCAAGGGCATCGGCATCAGCGCCATTGCGCTGCTTTTATCCGCCTGCAGCGGTGCCGACAGTGCGCAAGAGACAACGCAAACTCTGCGCGAGTGTGACGGATGCCCAGACATGGTGCTTATTCCCGGTGGTAGCTTCGAGATGGGCCGCGATGCAGGAGAGCCTGGACGCTATGACGGCCCCATTCGGCCCGTCACGATCAAGACGTCGTTTTATCTCGCGACGACCGAAGTCACGCATGGACAGTATTCGGCCTTCGTTAAGGAAACCGGTTACGAACCTGTCGATAGCTGCTTCATCTTCCTCGGCGAGGGTTGGGGCCGCGCGGACTGGGCCAATTGGGAAAGCCCAGGTCTGCCCGACGCACCGCAAGAGTCGGACCCGGTCGTTTGCGTGTCCTGGGATGATGCCACCGCCTACGTGGACTGGCTCGCCAAACGCACCGGTCAGCCCTATCGACTTCCGACAGAAGCGGAGTGGGAGTATGCCGCTCGGGCAGGGACGACAGGCGATTTTCCCTGGGGCGGTGGCAGCAATGACGGCTGCGCCGTGGCCAACATGTACGATATGAAGGGGGATGAAGAGTTGCCGGAATATCCCTGGGCGCACGCAGAATGTAATGATGGCTTCGGGGCGGAATCGCCGGTGGCCAGTCTCGAGCCTAATTCATTCGGCCTCTATGATATCCTCGGCAATGTCTGGGAATGGACGCAGGATTGCTACGTCTTACCTTACCCTGAGGTCGGGCCACGCGACGGTACAGCCGGCGAGGTTGAAGGGGACTGTGAGCGCCGTACTGTCCGAGGCGGCAGCTGGCAAACGCGGCCCAGCCGATTCGCAGTGGCCTGGCGCGGGCGCGATGCCCCTGCCGAAGGGTTTGGCACCTTCGGCCTGCGTGTTGCACGGAGTATCACCGCTGAAGATTAAGCGGTTGAAAAACGCGCCGCTACTCGTTGTCTGGTAGCGGCGTCATTGATAAATCAACCGCCAGTCCAAGTTGTCGTATCATGGCAATGCGATCGTTATTACCCCAGCGCTCGATCACCTTACCGTCTTTGAACCGGTAAATGTCGATAGCGGTGTAGCGATAGCGTCGCCCATTTTTTGGGTTGCCTTCCATATCGCCCTTGATGCGCCGACCGGTGGCATTGACGCGGGCGATAACCAGGTCAGCCTGGCAAATAATGAGTTCGTTGGTGATGAGCCGGTCAGGCGTATGATCGCTCAAGCGCGCCCAAAGCTTGCCCATTTCTTCTGGCGTCACAGTACTGTAGGTCAAACCACCCGCGTCAGAATTATGATTGATGAACTCATCGGCATAGTATTCTCCAGCCCGATCCCCCAACCGTTGGTTAAACAGGATGTCGGTCATCTCCAGATAAGTCTGCAGATTGTCTTCATGGCCTTCACAGGCCGTTTCAACGGCTAAAGCCGGCGCCGAGATGAGAAGCGCTGCTATGGCAGGGATCAAACGAAGCATTTTCTAAAACCTCCTCCAACAGTGTCGAGACTGGTTTATCACTCTGGCTCAGAATCGAACCTAGCCAAACCAAATCAAAAACTGCTCTATGCTTTCTAACTGCCCAGAGAAAGTTCCTTAGAGCAGGCATTCGTTAAGTGAATAGATAATGTGGCCCCGTCCAAAAGATTCGAAGGATCAATGCCCTATCAATAAAATGCAAAAGCTATGCTCAGATATTGTTTGAAGCCGTTATAGCTATCTGCGGTGTTTCAGATGTCCTTTTAGAGAAACCGACACAATGACAGAACGAACGGACCAATGGCCAAGACGAGTGTTAATTACTGGGGCGGCGGGGGCGGTTGGCTCAGTACTGCGCGCTGGTTTCCAAGGACTTTACAAACACCTGCGCCTCACCGACATTTCACCATTGGAAGACCCTGCGCCGGGCGAAGAGATTATGCTCGCTGACATGCGCGATATGGCCGCCCTAACACCGGTCATGGCCGATGTGGATTGCGTCGTGCATCTGGCTGGTTTGGCGGACGAGGATAACTGGGAGAAGGTCTCCAGCCTTGCCATTGACGGCTGCTACACTGTGTTTGAAGCCGCCCGTTTGGCAGGTGTGAAGCGCATCGTCTATGCCAGCTCCAACCACGCCATCGGCTTTCATCCTAGGAGCAAAGCGCTGGATCTGGATGTGCCACTCCGACCGGATGGGCGCTACGGCTTGAGCAACGCCTTTGGCGAGCTTCTTGGGCGTCTCTATGCAGATAAATACGGTATGAGCATTGCGGCTGTGCGCATCGGCTCGTTTCGCCCCAAGCCTGAAGACCGGCGACAATTGATGACCTGGCTTAGCCACCGCGACGCAGTACAGCTATTTCGCCGCTGCGTTGAACATCCTGGCTATCACTATGTCTGCGTCTACGGCGTCTCTGCCAATCGCGATGCCAATTGGGATAATAGCCAGGTCGACTGGCTTGGGTATCAACCGCAAGACAATGCAGCAGACTATGAAGCTGAAATTCTTGCCCAGCCCGATGATGAAGACGCCATTGCAAAAGCACTCCATGGCGGCCGGTTCTGCTCCGATGAGTTTGACGGTGACCTCACAAAGATCCGCTAAAACGGCTTATCGCCTTTCACCCACATGCGGTGCGTTAGGCGGGTATACTTTTCATCGTCAAACAAACTGCCAGTGTGCAAGGTGCAGCGATTATCCCAGGTGAGGATATCGCCAGGCTGCCAGCGATGGCGGAACACAAACTGGTCTTGCGTCACAAATTCCACCAGCTCGTCAATCAAAGCCATCGCCTCGTCGTCCTCCATGCCGACAATGCCTTTGACCGTGCCCGTTGAGACCCAGAGAGCCTTGCGCCCGTCAGCTGGATGGGTTCGAATAAGCGGATGAAAGACGTCCGGATTATCTTTAATAACCTCAGGCGTTATCGGTTTGCGGCCATAAAGCCGCGTTTCCATCAGGTGCAGATAGCTGTGATGCAACACCAGGGGGTCAAGCTCGGCTTTACGCGCTGCGGGCAACGCATCATAAGCAGCGCAGCAATCGGCCAGCAACGTATCACCGCCCTCCGCAGGGACCTCGATGGAATAGAGCATGGTGTTCATCACCGGCTTTTCCCGATAGGAAACATCCGTGTGCCAACCAATGCCATCAAAGTGCGCGCCGATTGGTTCGCCTGTGTCGTCCTTCTTATTAGAGAGTAGATAGATTTTAGGATAACCAGGCAGTGTGAATTTCGTCTGTGTATGGTCTTCCGGCTCGCCAAAAGCAGATAAAAAGCGCATCAGATCGTCAGGCGACATCGTCTGTCCGCGAATAAGCAACGCGCCGTGTTTTTGGAAAATATCGACCAGGTCTTGGTGAACCGCATCGCTCGCACGCGCCACGTCCACACCGGATACCTCCGCCCCGAAACCGGGCTTCAATTCCGTCACCTCCAATGCCTCAGCGTATGTCATACCTCGCTCCAGAATGAGGACTTAACCTTAGCGTAATGCAAAATACTTCGTCAGTGTTGACCGAATATGTACTGATGTTTGCTTAGGTTGCAACTGAGCGAGGCCAATATACGGTCCAGGCCTACTGCTCCTCCACCATTTTTCCCATTTTCGTCAGGAAGTGATCGCTCACCGTGATGGGGTCGTAGCGCGCGGGATTATCCTCATCGATACAAGACGCGATGGTCTCCACAACACCATCCTGATTAGGATTGTAAAAGAAAACCAAAGACATGCGTTCACTGGAACCATTCAGCCCAGCCTCTGGATTACCCACACGGTGAAGCGTAGATCTCCAGCGGTCATTGGTCCAGCGCTGCAGCATATCGCCGATATTTATCACCAAACTGTCTGGCACATTGGGCACATCAAGCCATGTGCCGTCGTGGGTCTGAATTTGCAATCCGCCGGAGATAGACCAGTCTGAATGGACAAGAGTGAGGCTGCCATAGTCAGTATGTGCGCCGCACCTGAATTGACGGTCCTTCGGCGGTGTCTTTTGGGCCGGATACTTAAACACCGCCAGATTGCTTGCATGACGCGTAAGCATATCATCAAATTGATGTTCAGGCCGATGCAGGGCCGCTGCAAACATCTGCATGATTTCATGGCCTAGGCCCGCAAAGGTGTAGTAGGTCTGGGTCCAGATTTCATGAAAATCAGCAATCTCTTTGGGATAGGGGATCACGTATCCGAGGTTTTGCACAGCGTCGCTACGGAAATATGGATCCCCCGTTTCAATATCGGGCCGGTTCGAGGCAAAGGCTTCGCGCAGATCGGGTGATGACTCCTCATCGAGCGTGTAGGCCAAGGCAGAGGATTCCATTTGGTAATAGCCGTAGAAGCTGCCTTCAGCTTTTTCGTATTTGAGCTTCGTTTCAAGCGGGAGATCAAAAAAAGCCTCGGCGACCGCATGCGCCTGAGACAGCACCGTTTTGGAAATACCGTGCCCGGTTAAAACAATAAATCCGGTATTGCGACAGGCATCATCGACCTGCGCAGCAATGGCCGATCGCCTCGCGGGGTCGCCATCGCGGTAGCGCGCCATGTCAATAATGGGAAAGTCCATGTCTTTACCCTTCCATTCAAGTGGAGGCTGGTGCGAAAGGCCAAGCGAGGATTAATCAACCAGGGCATCGCCCCATTTTTCTTTGAACATGTCATAGACGCCCTGCCCGTAGGAGAATTCCACGGTATTGCCATCAGGATCTTTCAAAAAACAGACATAGCCAACCGGCGCAGGCCTATCCAATGGTCCGACTGCCAGACAGCCGTCTTCTTTTCCAAGCGCTGCAGCTCTGTCCACCTCAGCTCTCGACATGGTTTCAATGCCAATATGGGAGAATGGCCCAACGGGGTAATGGGGCGCTGGTGCAAAGGGATCTTTGCCCTCCATGAATTGCCCCAACACAAGAATGAAGGGGCTAGAGGTCTCGCGCCGATCTGCAAGCCATGCTGCGTAGGAGTCGGGATCTTCACGCTTATCTAGAAGCGTAAGGTGGGTAAAGCGTTCATACCAGGCAATAGATTTATCGAGATCCGATACGTGCAGCGCCATGTGGGTCCAGCGTTGTCGGTCAAGTTTGAAATCATCATCTACGCTCATAAAACCCTCTTTTTGTGTCCTGTTGCATGCGGACTATGTCCGACCCTCTAAATGGTTGGGAACTTTGCTTTATCTGGCAGGCCAGAGCGAGCAGTGATGGCCTCGCCCATTTGCTGGGCATCATGCCAGAGCTTCTCTTCGTCAATGGTTTGGCAGCGCCCGGCTTCCACCACCACTTTGCCATCCACCAGGACCGTATGAACGCCGCGGCCGTCCGCTGACCAGACAAGCTGGTTCATCACATTGAGGAGCGGGCGCCATTCAGGCCTGTCGGTGTCGTGCAACACGATATCGGCCTTATAGCCTGGCCTTAGCGCGCCGATCTCACCTTCCATCTGCAGTGCTTTCGCGCCGTTCAAAGTGGCCATCTCATACGCGATCTCGGCCGGAAACATCTGCGGATCCGTACGTGCATCCTTAAACAGGCCTGCAACCAGATACGTCGCGCGCATCAAGTCGGAATAATTGGACGCGTTATTCCCGTCAGTCCCAATCCCCACATTGATGCCGTGCTGCGCCATTTCTGGGAATTTACCAATCTGGGTGACGCCGTAGCTCACTTTAAGCGCTGTGGTCGGGCAATGGGCGACACTCACGCCCGCTTGCGCCATAAGATCAATTTCATGGTCTGACATGTGGACGCAGTGGGTGATGGCGCAGCGCGAATCCAAAATCTCTTCTTCAAACAAGCGCTCTATGGGCCGCTGGCCGAATTCTTCTGTGAAGCCATCCGGATCCGCCTTTGCTGGGGACATGTGAAAACCAAGACCGGTGTCATGTTCCACAGCCAGCGCCTTCGCAGCCGTCCACAAAGGCGACGAGCAAGTCGTGTGACCAACGACGATACTCCAAGCGCCGATGCGGCCATCCGCGTGAGACTTATGCTCGCTGAGTTGTCTCTCGAGATTGCCGATCGCTTCATCAGTGGTCTGGCGGTAGACAGAAGGCTCAGGCGGCAAATCCCATACCCATTTGCCAACCCGGCCGCGGATGCCTACATCGACAAGACCTTCGATCACATCATCCAGGAAATTGATGGTCCCAGCTTCGAGGAAACTGGTCGTCCCCGAGCGCAGCATTTCAATGCTTGCCAGCTGGCCAGACACTTTCTCCTCTGCCGCATCGGCAACGGCATAAAGCGGGCATAGCCATTGATAGACGTTCTCTTCGAATGGCGTATCATCAGGCACATAGCCGCGCGTAATCGGCTCGCCCGTAATATGGATATGGGAATTGGTCATGCCTGGCGTGACCACAAACCGGTCACCGCCAATCCGCTGTTTAGGCGCGTAGCGGCGCTCTAAATCAACAGTTTTGCCAACATCGATGATCTTATCCGCCTGTATGGCAACCGAGCCGCGGTGAATGATGTCGCGGCTTTCATTCATGGTCACCACATACCAGCCACTGACCAGTACATCGATTGGGATAGGCTCTTTATTCGTGTCCGTCACACCCGTCCTCCCTGTCAGACCGTTTTTGTTGCGACATAGGCAAAGTTGTAGCCAATGGGCTCGATCAGCCGAATGGCCTCTAAGGGGCATGCGCGTAGCCATTCGACGGCCTGCGCATTCGTTAAAATCTGCCCATTCATGGTGTTGGCTAGCATCGTGAGACCCATCTGCACGCCAAAGGTGTTGAGCTTGCGGTCATTGTCCGCAAAATAATCGGCCATGATGAGCCGTCCGCCGGGCTTAAGGGCCCTCACTGCTTTTTGAATCAGTCCTGGCGCTTTGCTGGGCCCCTCCGTGCGGCAAACATGGCCCAGAACGACGACGTCAAAAACATCGTCGCCAAAATCAAGGACATGGAAGTCACCGCTGAGATAGCTGACGCGGTCTTCAAGCCCCAACGTCGCCATCTTAGCGCGCGCGCCGACTAGAACATCCTCAATGTCATTGATGACTGCCGTGGAGCCCTTTGAGAGCTCCAAGATAGAGGCTGCCCAAGGCGCATATCCAGCGCCGATATCAAGGACTTTGAGGCCTTCCATTTTATCAAAGCCAATCTTCAAACCAAGCCGCGTTGAGGCCCGGTACTGGGTTGGAAAAGTTGCCTCAACCAATGGTGTATAAAAGCCGGCCATGTCATTTTCGACGGGCTGGATCGGCTTACCCGTTCGGATCGTCTCGGCCAGATTGGTCCAGTTCTCCAGCGGTCCGTTTGAGACAGCGATCAGGTCTTTCATTGAGGCGGCCCCATCCGACCGCAAATACCGTATTGCTGTGTCAGTCAGCGAATAAAGTTCTTCCAGTTGCTCCAAATAGCCTATGGTCGTCATAGCGTCCAGCAGGTGTTCGAGTGCTATCAGATCAACACTAAGGGCCTCCGCCATGTCGGCGGCAGAGATCTCCTCGTCAGGTGTCATGGCATCAAATACGCCTAGTTCAACTGCTGCAACCAGTGACCAGTAGGTATTGCTACCCTGAATAACCGCCCAAACGGGACCGGATGGGACCGGCTTATAATCCCGCCACGGGCGGCCTTTACGCATCATGGTATGCGTCTTTTTAAGCTCCGGATATGGCGAGTCAGCCACGTGTCTATCCCCGGCGGCC
>CAKZYD010000023.1 GCA_937884085.1 uncultured Sphingomonadales bacterium
ATGGAAACTCTAGGGGAAAGACTGCGATTTGCGCGCAAGAAGCGCCGCAAATCACAAAAGGAGGTGGCCGAGTTGGCAGGCTGCGCACAGTCCGTCATTGCCGATATCGAAAGGAAGTCCCAACGCAAGAGCAGTCACACCAAAGACATAGCAGAGGCGCTCTCGGTGCCTTTTGAATGGCTTGCCAGCGGCACTGGGGATTTTGAGCCAGAATTGATGTCTATCGAGACCGGTTTTGACAAAAGCGAAAACGATTATCTCGAACTTGAGATACTGCCTGCCTTTGCTGGCATGGGCGGTGGTGGCGAAGATGACGGCGAGCGCGGTGTTGCGATTTTTTCGCGAAGTTTAGTGGAGGATGAATTGCGTGCTCAGCCAGCTGACCTCATCGTTATAGAGGTCCGCGGCGATTCTATGGAGCCACGGTTTCTGCATGGTGATCAAATCATCGTGGACAAGCGCGACAAAAATCCAGTTCAGCCAGGCAGCTTCGCCTTGTGGGATGGCGATGGCTTTGTCGTGAAGAAGATGGAGCGGTTGCCACGCAAGCGCGGCTGGTATCGGATTTTCAGCGAAAACGCCGTTTACACGGAATACGAAGTCGATGAGCAAGAGGTCGATATTATCGGTCGCCCTGTCTGGTTTGCCCGTAAGATTTAATCCATCTCTTCCCACATCGCGAGCGCTGACTTTTTGTCTTGTAAGTCTTGCTCTAACTTCGCCAGGTGTCTCGTTGGATGCAATAGCTTTTTGCCATCTGAAAAAGTGACTGACGTGAGCGCCGCTTTGGCTGTCAGATCGTCCCGTCCATAAAGCGCAGACCTGTTCCATTCAGCATCATATGGATTGGGTGATAGCTTTAAAGCGTGACCTTCACCGGGTTCTACACCGCCTGCAATACGATGCTTGATCTTGTCTTTTATCCAAGGCACAGACCGTCCGGGTGAGTAGACTGAGATATCGGCGCTGAAGCCAGCAACTGCCTTTTGCCCTGCGTTCCGCACGTCTAATGCAAGCACCAATCTCGGCAGGCCCGTCTCCGACTTGGTGGCGTTATAGCTGCCGCCAACAACGCGAAATCCGCTGATCATATTTTCTTTTGCGGTCTTAAGCTGAGGCCCTAGGTCCGCAATTTCTTCTTCTATCTCGGCAATATCTGCGCGGAATTTTGCCTTGAGCTTTGCTCGCTCCTCAGGACTCGTTGACAGAGTCTGCATCCGCGATTGCAGGATATCTTGGAGCGAGGGCTCTTGAGCTGCGGCGAATACACTTGCGCAGCAAACGATGACGGAAGTTGTGAAGAAGACGGCAAAATACTTAGCCAAAATATGACCTTATGCGCTGCGATCGGTTCTGGATTTTTGCTATCACAAGTGGTGTCGCGAGGTCAAACGCAGTACGTAACCGTTTATACGTTTGACTATAACCGTAAATACGTTTAAAGCTGTTCTCGTTCAATCACGGGAGAAACCCATGCACACCCACCTCGGACCCACAAAACCAGCAAGTCACTTTGGCTGGCTAGGCCGCATCCGGCGCAAGCCATCGCCGTTCACCTTCTATGACAGTGTCTATTGCAAAGGCGTCGAAACCAAAGAAGGCCTGCCCATCCAGGGCCGTATCCATCAGCGCCGCGCCGATGGGGGCTACACCGTTTATTTTGAAAATGGCGTCACCCGCCGCTGCACTCAGGGCGAACTGCGCTTGGTGAAGGCTGATCAGTGACCGACAAAGCCTATACGCAAGCGGATATCGACGCTGCTGTTGAGGCTGAGCTAGACGCGATTGTTGAATACGTTTGTCAAATGATGGACGAAGGCATGCCGGCTACACGTGCTTTTATTGGTGTGGCGCTAAAGATGCACAGAGAGCAGGCCAATTGAGGCACGCCACACCAGATTGGCTGATAGAGGCTTAGATGCACGCGTCGAAGATGAAATCGATCATGGCAGCCTGTGCTGCGAGCGGGCAGGTCATCCGCTTTGAAGGTGATGCGGTTGTGGTCTATCCGCCGGGCATCATGCCAGAGCAAAGCAAAGCGGGCGGGCAGCGCAAAACTCTACAAGAAATTGCAGAGGGCGGGTTGACAGGCGAAGAGCTGGACGCGCTTGATGGTGCGTAATGTTCAAAGGTGCGCACCTCGTTAAAAAGCCGCTCGCGAGCGGAAAAACCAAATGGTATCTCTATGCCTATCGCGGCGGCGGCCGCGACGCTTTGGTGTGGCAAGGCATACAGCGAGACAAGCCGACCTCTTTTCCCGCACATGTTGGCGTCCTGATTGAAGAGGCGAGAGCGCGTCAAAAGACGCACACTGTCAAAACGATCTTCCTAGCCGTCATTCAAGAGTATCGAGCGTCACAATATAAGAACCTGGCGCCGTCAACCCAAAAGCTGTGGAGCCCCTGGATTGATGTGATCGCTCGGAAGTGGGGACGGGCCCTCTTGCGGACAATTGATGAGCCCGAGATGATCGGCCGCGTCTCCAAATTCCATGAGAGCATGCGGGACACGCCGCGCAAGGCAGACACGATGCTGCAGGTCATGTCAGCGCTGTGCGAGTTTGGGATCACGCAGCGGCGCTTGCGGTTCAATCCAGCTGCCAGCATCAAGCCCATGTGGCGCAGCAGCCGAGCAGACTTGATCTGGACCTATGCTGACCTTTGTCAATTTGCCCAGCATGTCGGCCGCAACATGATGTGCGGGCAGCTCTATGGCGCACTGACCGGATGGCGCGCCTCCGACGTGGTGGCAGCGCAATGGACGGATGTGACAAGCCTTCATGTGTTTAGGGCAACCGGTAAAAGTCGCGGCGACCGACACAGCATCATCAAGCGGACACCGCTGCTCAATCACTTGCTCAGCAGGGTTGCGGAGATGACCGGCGACACCACGGGTGCCATCGTAAAATCGTCAAAGGGGAGAGGCTTCAGCGCCAACAGCTTTAAAACAAACATGGGCATTGCGCGCAAAAAGGCCGGGCTATCTCATCTTAGATTTCATGATTTGCGCGGCACCTTTGCCACCCGTCTTATGATCGACGAAAAAACAGATTCGGAAATCGCCGAAATGCTGGGCTGGTCAGAGAAGCAAGTGCGCGTCATTCGGGTAAAATATGTGGACATCCAGAATGTTGTGCGGCTAAGAGAAGCCGCTGCGGCGAACGTGAACGGAACAGAAACTGTAAACCAGAGTGTAAACCAGCTTCTGGACACGCCAAAGCAAATAGACTATCTCTTTGATTTAACAAAGAAAAAGCGGGTATAGTTCAATGGTAGAACATTAGCCTTCCAAGCTAAATATGCGGGTTC
>CAKZYD010000024.1 GCA_937884085.1 uncultured Sphingomonadales bacterium
GCCTTTGATGAGACGGGACAGGCAGACACGGCAGAGCGCAAGGTAGAAATCTGCGCCAGGGCCTATGACATCCTCACCAAGCAGGTCGGCTTTCCGCCAGAAGACATCATCTTCGACCCCAACATCTTCGCCGTTGCCACGGGCATTGCCGAACATGACAGCTATGGCCTGGATTTCATCGAGGCCACCCGAGATATCAAAGCGCGCTGCCCCTATGTGAAAATCTCCGGCGGCGTCTCCAACATTTCCTTCTCCTTCCGTGGCAACAATCCTGTGCGCGAGGCCATGCACTCGGTCTTCCTATACCATGCCATCAAGGCGGGCATGGATATGGGTATCGTGAACGCTGGTCAGCTAGCGGTCTATGACGATATCCCCGACGAGCTGCGCGAGCGTGTTGAGGATGTCATCTTAAACCGCCGTGAGGATGGCACCGATCGTCTCCTTGAAATTGCAGAGAAATATCGCGGTGATGGCAGCGGGCAGAAGAAGGCGCCTGACCTTAAATGGCGCGACGCCCCGGTAGAGAAGCGTTTGGCCCATGCCCTTGTGCATGGGATTACTGACTTCGTGATTGAAGATACGGAAGAGGCCCGCCAAGCAGCCGATAGACCCATACACGTTATCGAAGGCCCGCTGATGGATGGCATGAATGTGGTGGGAGACCTGTTCGGCTCTGGCAAAATGTTCTTGCCTCAAGTGGTGAAATCCGCCCGCGTGATGAAGCAATCCGTTGCTCATCTCATCCCCTTCATTGAGGAGGAGAAGGATGACAGCGCTGCGAGCTCAAAGGGCAAAATCGTCCTCGCAACGGTGAAGGGCGATGTGCACGATATCGGCAAGAACATCGTCGGCGTCGTTCTGCAGTGTAACAACTTTGAGGTCATAGACCTGGGCGTCATGGTCCCGGCCCAGAAAATCCTGGATGTGGCGCAAGAAGAAGGCGCGGACATCATTGGCCTGTCAGGCCTCATCACACCAAGTCTTGATGAAATGGTGTTTGTGGCGGAAGAAATGCAGCGCCGCGATTTCTCCTGCCCGCTTCTCATCGGCGGCGCCACCACAAGCAAGGTGCACACTGCGCTGCGCATTGAGCCAAAATATGAAAGCGCCACCGTCCATGTGCTGGACGCTAGCCGCGCTGTCGGCGTCGCCAGCAACCTAATGAGTGAGGATGGCGCAGACAGCTTTATTGAAGGTATTCGCGGCGATTATGCCGACATCCGCACCAAACGCGAAGGCGGCAAGGCTCGCGTACTAAGGCCGTACAATGAATCGCTAGCCAATGGCTTTGATGGAGGCTGGACGACCTATCTCCCGCCAGCACCCAGCTTTACTGGTGTAAAAGTTTTTGAGGACTATCCCTTAGAACAGCTCACACCACGCATCGACTGGACGCCGTTCTTCCAAACCTGGGAACTCGCTGGGCAATATCCTAAATTGCTTGATGACCCAATCGTCGGAGAAAGCGCGCGCGGCTTGAAAGCTGATGCCGATGTCATGTTGGCTCAAATCCTAGAAGAGAAATGGCTAACTGCCAAAGCTGCCATCGGTTTCTGGCCTGCCAATGCACGCGGCGATGACCTCATCGTTTGGACCGACGAAAGCCGCTCAAAAGCGCTTGCAGTCCTCCCGATGCTCCGACAGCAAATGCAGAAACAAACAGGCCGCGCTAACATGTCCCTCGCTGATTTCATTGCCCCTGAGGAAAGCGGCGTCGCAGACTGGATTGGTGGCTTTGCCGTCACAGCAGGCCACGGCATTGAGCCGCACCTAGACCGCTTCAAGAAGGCCAACGACGACTATAACGACATCCTTCTAAAAGCGCTGGCCGACCGTTTGGCGGAAGCGTTTGCGGAAAAAATGCATGAAGATGTTCGCAAGACCCATTGGGGCTATGCGGCTGATGAGGATCTCTCCAATGAGGACCTGATCAAAGAACGCTATCGCGGCATCCGCCCAGCCCCTGGCTATCCGGCCTGTCCTGATCACAGCTTAAAGCCTATCCTGTTCGATCTGCTCAGTGCCGAAAGCACCGCCGGCATGACGCTGACGGAGAGTTTCGCAATGCTCCCCACAGCTTCCGTATCCGGCTTCTACTTCGCTCATCCAGAGGCAAGCTATTTCGGTGTCGGCAAAGTTGGCGAAGATCAGCTGCAAAGCTATGCAGAGCGCCGCGGCGCGGATTTGGATATAGCGTCGCGCTGGCTACGGCCGAATTTAGCGGCCTGATTGCTGAAGCGCTGCATAACTGCTATGTATTGCATATGAGCGACGCACAATCACAAGACCAGTTGGCAAAAGACCAGTTGGAGGATCATCTCCAGCCTTCTTCGCTGGAAACACAGTCTTCGGATTATCTGACTTGGAAGGCATCAAAGGTCAAAATAGCACTTGCTGAAGCGGATGACCGTTCCAAGCTGACGCCAGCCCACGAGGTTTGGGACAAACTAGGTCTTGAACGTTAGCTTCACGCTCCAGGCAGTCTCCGACCTGCTAGCCATCCAAGATTACATAGCAACACAGAATGAGCGGGCTGCGGAGCGCGTCGTTTCTCGTATTCGCCAAGCTATTCAAATGTTTGAACGCTTTCCATTCTTGGGCCGAGAGGGTTTGGTTGATGGCACGAGGGAGTTTGCTATCCCAGGCTTGTCCTATGTCGTCGTGTACCGTATCGCTTCAGAGACTGATATCGATATCTTGACAATTATCCACGACCGCCAGCAATGGCCGCCTCTATAACTGCCCAGCGCTAAAGGTATCGCAGGCTTTAAACTCTCCGCGTTCATAGCCCATTCGGAACCAGCGACGTCTTTGCGCGCTGGTTCCGTGCGTGAAGCTGTCGGGCACAACACGGCCCGTTGCCTGGCGTTGCAGCGTATCATCGCCAATGGCATTGGCCGCGCGCAAGGCTTCGTCGATGTCGCCTGGTTCTAGAGACACATTTTGAGAGCGCTTGATATTATAGGCCCAAAGGCCGGCATAGCAGTCGGCTTGTAGCTCCATCTTGACGTTGAGCGCTTTGCTTTCCGCCTTGCTAACGCGCGACTGGGCGGCGCGGACTTGCTTGGAAATGCCAAGGACGGTTTGCACATGATGGCCCACTTCATGGGCAATGACATAAGCTTGCGCAAAGTCACCCGGAGCGCCAAAGCGCTGGCTGAGTTCATCAAAGAAGCTAAGGTCAATATAGACCTGACGGTCGCCTGGGCAGTAGAATGGCCCAACGGCCGAGCTGGCCTGGCCGCAAGCAGAGCGGACTGCGCCTCGGAAGAGGACTAGTTTGGGTTCCGGATAGTCTTGGCCGAATTCATTTCGGAAAATCTCTGTCCAAGTGTCTTCCGTATCGGCGAGCACGACGGCAACAAAATCGCTTTTATCCCGGTCCGCTTGGGTGAGGGGCTGTGTACTGGTGCTTGGTGCAGACGTAAGGCCGCCTGTGCCCGTCAGTCCGCCGAGTAAGGCCATTGGGTCAACGCCGAAAATAAGGGCCCCGACGATAATGATAATGAGCGTGAGCCCGCTGATTTTTCCGCCGCCACTGGACGGCATCGGAAAGCGCAGCCCAGAGCGGCCAGACCCGAATGACCCGCGGGATGAGCCGCTTTGGGCCCGACGGTCGTCAATGTTGCTACTGCGCCGTCCGCCGCGCCATTTCATGAGTGCCCCCTTCTACGTCAAGACATGAAAAAAGCCGCCAGATTGTTCCAGCGGCTTTATTTTAACACAGGCGATAGGCGCCTGGTAAGCGTGCCAAAATGCTATTGCGTTGCTGCTAGTTGCTTCTCACGCCACTTACCAACATTGTCATTGAATGCGTCTGCAAAGAGTTGCTCATTTTTGACCGTCTGGTCGAGGTCTTGATCCAACTTGTCCATCATCTTCTTGCGCTCTTTCTTGGCAAGGCCTTGAATTGCGTCTGACTTGGCCGTCTCTTTGAGGCAGTCTATGTAGTTCGTGTTCTCATCCTGATAGGCTTTGTATTCGGCGGCAACAAGTTTCACTTCTTCAACGGTCGCTTTGTCCACGTCAAACATCGCCGGCAGTGCTGGTAGCGCGCCGCAGCTATGATGCCCATCTGCAAGCGCTGGCGCTGCAATAAAGGCTGAACAAATGAGAGGAGCGATGTGAAGTATCCGCATGTGTTTTATCCCTTTTTTCCGCCAAGCCCCATGACCCCGAGCTTTCGTGGCGCAATGTTACACATTCAAACGCCGAGAGCGAGGCCATTTTGTGGCGGCGGCTCAATATGCCAGAGGGTAGACGCAAAGAACCGCCCGTCTGCGGGTTGCGCAGACGAACGGAACTTTGGAGAAACGCGAAAAGACGTTTAATTAACGACCGCGCTGTGCTTGATTCTTGGCCCAGCTTTTCGCGTTGTTGTTAAAGGCTTTCGCAAACGACTGCTCAGCCGCGATTGTTTCGTCAATCATGCGGCTTTCGCGAGGCGTTGTGTTGCCTTTACGCATGCAGTCGATGAACTGCGTGTTTGCGGTTTTATATGCTTCGAACTCAGATTTCAGACGCAGGATGTCATCTTTGCTGGCGCTGGCCGGGTCGAAGTGCGCAGGCGTGGTCGGCGCACTGCCGCAGGAATTTGCATAGGCCGGGAAGGCAATGAAGCTGGCCACCAGGCCACTGAGGAGAGCTTTTTTCATGGGTTTTCTGTCCCTAGTTCGTTTGTTTTGAAGCGCGCAAGGTTTCTCCCTGCGATGTGCGCGTATCTACCCGGCAAGTACTTGCAAGGGGGTAAAGCGAACCAGCAGAATTATTTAAAATTAGAACTAAAAATGGATGCGTTTGGTAAAGCCACCGTCCACGCAGATGTTCTGTCCGGTGACCCATTTTGCACGGTCGCTGGCGAGAAAGAGGGCCGCATCTGCCACCTCTTCCGGCGTGCCCATCCGGCCTTGTGGATGGGCAGCCATATCCCGCTCATAATATTCGGTCATGTTTTCTTTAATCCAATCCCAAGCACCGCCCTCGACGAAAATGGGTCCAGGCGAGACCGTATTTGCACGGACCCCTTTGGCGCCATAGCTGACAGCGATGCGGCCCATATAGCGCACCAGCGCTGCCTTGACTGCGCCATAGCTGGGGTTTCCGGGGAAGTCGTGGTCCTCCACCGCTGTAATGGTTGCAATCTGCACGATGTTGCCTTTGGATTTTTCCAAATGCGGCAGTGCAGCATCGACCAGCGCGACCGTCCCTAGAATGTCTGTGTCCAAGCTCTGGCGCCAGCCTGGCAAACCCAGCTCAACACCGCCGCCAGCGGATGTATTGGATATGATTATATCGATTTGGCCATGTTTATCTGCACATGCGTTTACCCAATTGGTCACAGCATCGGTATCGGCGGAGTCAATCGCGCTCCCGCTGACGCTGCCGTCAAAGCCCGCCATAGCGGCATCAATTCCCTCCTGCCCACGGGCTGTGAACTCAACCTTTGCGCCCTCGCTCAAAAGTGCTTTTACAATCGCATGGCCGATCCCGCGGCTGCCGCCGGTGACCAGTGCAACTTTATCTTTCAGTCCGAGGTCCATGGGCTAGCTCCTGTCAATGATTGCGTAAAGCTTACGAGGTGCGCTAGAGCCAGGCCACTATTCACACCGTTAGCCAAAACCCCAAAGGCCCAAAAAAATGGTCCCGCTGCCCCATTTGATTGAAGAGCATTTTATTCGTGCCTCTGGGCCAGGCGGACAGAATGTCAATAAAGTCAGCAGCGCGGTTCAGCTGCTCTATGATGCCAAATCGGACCCGCGTCTTGGCCCAGGCGACCGCGCGCGCCTTGAGCGGCTCGCAAGCCACTTGTTTGCGCGCGATGGCCGGGTGCAAATCCTTGCCCGGGCAGAGCGCACACAAAGTGCCAACCGCCGTGCTGCGCGCGAACAGCTCTCTCAACTGCTCCAAGCATGTCGTATCGCGCCGCAACGGCGGCGCCCGACCCGCGTCAGCAAGACAGCCAAACGGCGCCGGACTGATTTGAAGACCCAGCGCGGCCGCCTCAAACAGCTGCGGCAACGTCCCGTAAGAGACGATTAGGCGATGGGGGTGTAGGTGAAGGGCAGGCCAAGGGCCTTTGGCCCAACAACCTCTAACGCCGCGTCCGTTTGAAAATGAGCAGGCGCGCCGATCCCGAGCACGCGTACACGCTGGCCAAAGCTTAGGCGTTCGGCATTAATGGGCTGGCTGCTTTCCTCATCAATTAGAGTAATGAGGTCGGGTACAGTTGCCAGCGGGGTGTCGCCTGCGGTGATAGCAAGATATTCATTGCGGATATCGATGCGGGCGGTCTCCCCGTTTAGGCTGTCAATCTGCGCGGTACCCACATCAAAGCCGCCAACCGTGCGCCGCTCAAAATCGACGACCTTTCCAGCAAACAGCTGCTTGCAGCCACGATAGAGGGTGGTCTCAAAAAACGTGATGATGTGCGGTAACCCCGCTTCGGCTTCGCCGCGAATAGACTGCAGCAGCTGACCGAGCTTTCGCGCAAGGCTGAGCGTGCCGGGTACAGCGGCTGCGCGAATGTCGGCAGCTGTCATTGGAAATTCGACCGTGAGAACCATCCCGCCCATCACCTGCAACAGTGCGCGCAGCTGCCTTTCATAAGCTGCCGTATCCTTTGTATTAAAAAGCACCGTGTCATCGCGGTAGTCGATGGCCAGTGCCGGTGTTGGCGCGATACCAGCCAGCGGAAAGGTCATCATCTGCGCTTCTGGGAGCGCGCGGCCCATGCCATCGCCATCGACGACAGGGAGTCCAAGCGCGGCAGCGGCTAGCAGCGGTAAGACCGAGTTTCCGCCGCCAATTTCGAAGGGAATGACATGGGTGACGGTACGCTTCGTGGCTTCTTCATAGGCCCGCAAGGCCTTTAGAGGTTCATCGCCGACGGGCAGCTGCTCCATACGCACCATTGGCGCCCCAGCTTCGCCCATGGCCACGACCAGGGCGTCGTCCGGCAATGCATCTGGCATCACCAGCTGGATTGACCCGTGCTTGCGCAAAGCTTTTTCCGTCAGAAGCTGGTTCACATAAGGGTCACCGCCGCCTCCGGTGGCGAGGAAGACGGAGCCAAGGCATAAAGCGGCAACGTCGTCAGGGCCAATGGTCTGGGTCATGGCGCAAGCCTTGCGAAATCCAGGTCGCCAACGGCTTTGACGCGCAGGCGTGTGGCTTTGTTTTCCGTATAGGAAAACGGTGTTTCTTCGATATCTAGCACGGTCACGCTGTCTTCTTTGGCGCCATTGCGCACGGCCTGGTCTGCGGCTTGCGCTTTGGCGGTGTTGATAGCCTCGGTTCTATCGGTATCCCGATAGGGCACGATTTGGTCCACTTCGCCTGCGGCTTGAGCGATAGACGCGCCGACGGCATTGGCAACGCCTGCATGTGGCGGGCAGATGACCTCTGCTGCTTGGCTAAGATGACGCGTCACCAAAATAGCGCCGCCACCCACAAGAAGGACTGGCTTTTTATCGCGGCCACACATGCGCGCGATGGCATCATCCAGCATGCTATGAAGCTTGTTAGATGCCGTCTCAACGACAGCAGGTGCGCAGATGTCGGTGCTTGGTCCCGCGCCGATATTCAGCGTGCCGTCCTGCACAGCAATATCGGTTGCCGTGAGCGTTGGCCCACCGAAGACGCGGCCTTCAAGAGGCAGCTTATGGCCCACTGAATGCGGCCCCAGGCTACTGCCATCGTTCGAGACGACACTGCCGCCACCAAGACCGATCGCCAGGATATCGGGCATACGGAAGTTGGTGCGCACACCGCCCACATCCACGCCCATGCGCGATTGGCGGGCAAAGCCGTCCTTTAAAACGCCCACATCAGACGTCGTGCCGCCAATGTCGATAACGATGGCGTCTTCAACGCCTGACAAGAGCGCGGCGCCGCGGAGGGAATTTGTGGGTCCGGAGGCAAAGGTGCGGGCAGGGAAACGGGCCGCCGTCTCCAAGTCCATTAGGGTGCCGTCATTTTGGGTGAGGAAAAGCGGGCAGGTGAAGGCTTTGTCTTGCAGGCTGCTCGAAATAGCTGCTGTCACCTCCTGAGCAAAGGCGAGTAAGCTCGCATTCAAAATGGCTGCGTTTTCCCGTTCCAAAAGCCCCATGGACCCAATGCTGGTCGAGCCAACAATGCGGTCTGGGGGCATGACGGATTGGAGCGCAGCGGTGATGCGCTGCTCATCTGCGCTATCAAGCGGCCCAAACACTGTGGAGACGGCTGCCGCAGCATAATGCGTTGCCTGAGTACAGGCAGCGTCGATATCTGCGTCCTGCAGTTTTGAAAGCGGTGCACCATCAAAGGTGACACCGCCAGGTAGCGGAATGGCTGCGCCTTTAACCGCTGCCACCAAATCGTCAGGCCAATCGGTAAAAGGCGGCAAATCTCGCCCAGAGGGCAGCCCTGCGCGAATGGCGGCGACTTTGGAAAGCTGCCGGCGCTCAATCACAGCATTGGTGAATTGTGTGGTGCCGAGAATAACTGCTGCAATGCTAGCAGGCTCTAAGGCCGCCTCGATGAGCACTTGGTCAACAGCATTTAATATGCCAGCGGAAATGGGCTGTGTCGTAGACGTTTTGATGGCGCCGAGCACGTCCATGCCGCGCATGGCAACAGCATCGGTATGCGTGCCGCCAACATCAATGCCTATGCGGATGGGTTCCATTAGGCGGCCGCGCGTCGCCGCAAGAGCTGGACTGTGCCCCAGTAAAGGCCTGCCCCGAGAAGGAGCGTATCTAGCGCTGCAATGCTGCTGCTGAACCCTGTGGGCAGCAGCGTGAAATAGCTCATCATACCAAGCGCCGTCGCTGTGCCAGCGCTGAGGCAAGCGGCTCCATGGAATGAGATATCTTCACCTAGGATGAAGTGGTGCACTAGATAAACGCCCGCTACTGGCGGCACCAAAATCCCAAGAATAATCAGAAAATCAATGAGGTAATCGGCAAAGCCGGCAAGGGCGGCGGCGGTGCCGAGAATGCCGGCGACGGCGACCATCCGGCGAAATTGCTCTGTTTGCAGGACTGCGCCTGCGACCAGTCCAGTGGAATACAGGTTGACGGAGTTGGTCGTCCAGGTGGCGGCCACCAAGATAGAAAGGGCTGCGATACCAAGTCCCGCGCCGAGCATATAGGCCATTGGGTCAAGCTGGCCGGTTGCAAGCGCTGGGATCATGGCCAGTGCCATAGCCACGACAGAGCCAAGGCCATTGCCCATCACTGCAGCCAGGATAGCATGGCCGCGCGTGCGCGCATAGCGGCTGAGGTCCGGCATCAAGACGACGTTCACAATCATGGCGCCAATCACCGCATTCACGGCCCAGGTGAACGACGCGCCATGCGGACTGCCGGCGCTGGTTTGCGGGCCCGGGTCAAATCCATCCAGAATATGGCGGGCGCTGACATAGGCGATGACGAGAAATAAGAGCGGCACCGCGACTGTGGCCAGCCGGTCGATGGCCTTAAAGCCATAGAGGGTGGTTACAATGACAAGCGCACTGCTCACAATGGTTAGAAGCGGCGTACTGATGGACAGGCCGAGACTATCCTCAAGACCTGTATGAAGCGTGCGGCCAAACAGGTCGGCGGTGACGGCATACCAGCCAATCAGAATGAGCCCGAAAATGGCATTGATGACTGTACCGCCCGCCGGGCCGAACACGCCTTTAATTAGAGCATAGCTGGTGAGCCGTTTGCGTTGGCCCAGAATAGCCGTTGGGATGGACATAATCGACAAAACGGCAGAGGCGAAAATCAGGGCCAGCAAGGCTTTGCTCAGCCCAAGCGCTTGGGCGATTTCACCGCCTGAATACAGGCCTGGCAGCGTGATGGCGATACCGATGATGACAAAGCCGACCTGCCAACCGCTAACCGTTTCCGCTTCTGGAACGGGCGATGTTGCGTATTCCTGGCCTGGCTCCCCCTGCACGCGCTGCTAGCCGCTGCCAGTGTTTTGGAAGGAGAAGAGTTGGCCGGTCTCTTTCAGGTCTGGGTCTACGAGTGTCTCTAAAAGCGGCACAATCTCGTCCGGATGTGGCAGGGTCATAGGGTCTTCCCCTGGCATGGCATTGGCTCGCATATCTGTGCGCATCGGCCCCGGCTTAATCAAATTGGCTATAATGCCAGAGAAATTCACGG
>CAKZYD010000025.1 GCA_937884085.1 uncultured Sphingomonadales bacterium
CTTCTTCCTTCTTGCCGCCAGGCAAACCATAGCGGCCTTGCTGAAGGCCAACCGCAAGGCCAATATAGCCCTGTTCTCCGATCCAGGAGAGGCCAACGGTCGCCGATGTTGCGCGTGATTGGCTATTTTCTACAAACCCTTCAACGCCTTCTTCCTCTGCTGCTTCATTGGCAAAGCCAGGGATCTCATACTCTTCGGAGTCGCGATGGTTGCCGTCAAAATGAACAACAAAGCCGCTATCTAAATCGACGTCAATGCTACCGCCGATGGTGTAGCCGTCGTCGACCGTCGAATAGGCTGCGGACGCATCAAGATCATAGCCGTCTTCAGGGCGCTCTCGCGGAATACGATTGTCAAAGACGTTGACCACGCCGCCAATGGCATTCTGGCCGTAGCGAAGTGTGGCGGCCCCTCGGAGGATTTCAATCTGCTCAGCAGTGGCAACTTCGGTGCCAACCAGATGGTCGTTGCTGGCCGTCGAGACATCAAAGGTCGATATGTCATTACTTAAGACCCGAATGCGATCACCGCCCAAGCCGCGGATAATCGGGCGAGACGCACCTGGTCCAAAAAAGGTAGAACTGACACCAGGTTGGCGCGACAACGTCTGACCGATGGTACCATCAAGATCCCGCAATATTTCTTCACGGTCCACAATCGTCGTGCCTAGTACGATTTCATCAATGCCGGACCGCAGGGGTGATGAGCGCACAACAAGGTTTTCGATATCATCGGAGTTAAAATCTTCCTGCGCCTGTGCGGTTGTGGCCAGTGCAGTAGAGGCTAACAGCACGCTTACCAGAGAGACATCACGAACAATACCCATGAGCGATCCTAATTCTTGTGGCGCTTGACGCGCCGTTCCATTTCGTATCATCCGACACAGTGGTCGTATGAAGCTGACACAGCCGACGTTATACTGTAACCGAGTAAGAGCGGGCTCCTAACTAGCATGGCTATTGATTGTCAAGATCAAATCGTTCGCACTGCGTAATGTGATCAGCAAGGTGTGTTGTTTTTGCTTAGCTCCGATAGTTGACGTGAGTGAAAGCGACGTATTATCAGACACTTAAAGGTTCGAATGGGAAACCACTCTCTGCAACGTCACGAAAAATACACACTCTGGTTTGCAGTCGGACCCAGCGAGAGTTTCTGATGTCGCATTGGTTCTTGCGCAGACTTGCTGTGCCTTTGATTTGCCGAAAATTAGAACCTATCAAGCATGCATATTGAGATCATAGAAACAGTTGATCGGCTCTTTGAAATTGAGCTCGAATGGGATGAACTCTACAAGACCGATCCCCACGCCCAGATCTATTTGTCCTGCCAGTTTATTGGCGCTGTCGCCCTGAGATCGGGCCGAAAATTCCGGGTTATGACCGCTTGGACGGATGATCAGCGCTGCCTCGGCATCCTCCCACTGGTTGTCACAACACGGTGGAGCAAGTCGAACCGATGTTTTTACAACGTGCTCGATATGCTTGGGCATGTTTTCGATGCTGACTATACCGGCATACTGTGCGATCCCGCTTTTGAAACTGAGGTATGTCTGGGCTTTGCTAGAGAAATATCACGGATGCCTTTCGCTCGTGTTGTTCTCAATTACGTCAGCGGACCAGAGACCCGCCTCAAAACCTTCACCAGCGCCTTTGATAGGGCCGTATTCACGTGCAAAAACAAGGAGCATTTCATCAATAACGGGCAGACGAATAACCTGATTTGCCCCTATATCGACCTCCCGGACAGTTTTTCGGACTATCTAGCAGGCTTAAGCGCAAACTCGCGGCAAAAGCTAAGGCGGCTAATGCGCCAGTTAGACAGCGATCCGAGCCTAAAGATCAGCAGATCTCGGCCGGAGACTTACGCCCAAGATGTGACCATCCTCTCAGACCTATGGTACTCAAAGCATGTAGCACAAAAGGGCGAACAGCGCGCAACCCACCTGGCTGCGCTTTTCAAAGACGTCATTATGCTCGGTCTGGCGACCGGTATCGTGTATCTAACCGTCTTGTGGCGGCGGGACAAACCGGTCGCCGCGCAAGCGAACTACATTGATCTGGTCAAAAGACACAGCCTGTTCCATGTGGCTGGGCGCGATCAGACGGCTCGTGATTTATCAGCTGGCCTGATGCTCCAAGCGCACGCGATCCGATGGTCAATCGCAAATGGACTCAAGCGCTATGATTTCACCATCGGTGACGAGGCTTACAAATATAGCTTGGGTGGTATTGACCGAAAAATTACTTCCGCTGAAGTGTATGCAGAGAAGGGCACAAATTGGAATGATCGCTTGGATGACAGCTGCCGCGAAGAGGTCTTTAAAGTCATAAAGAAGTTTGGAAAAGAGGGACGCAGTTTAGACGCGCAAGCTGCAGCGAAACAGGCATCTCTAACCTGGCCTGACCTAGAGCCAGATGCGCTGCGATAATCTTGACAGATGTTATCAGTCCAATGCGAAGTCGTCTCATTTTATGGGAAGCAGCGTTTTATCAGACGCTTAATTTCGCAAGTTTGCGCCACTCCGAAAGAGCTTCAGATCAGCAGGCTTTAAGCCGTATACTCATATATGGAAATGCCCGTGACGCTGTTCGTTGCCAATTTCACGCATGGCGGCGGCGCACGATTTGAGCTGGTCAGTCACTATGACTTGCGATTCCCCACAGCGCTTCATTGCCTTCTTCAAGAACCTCAACGCCCCAGCTTTGTGACGTTTCTTGTTTACATAGGCCTCCTAGACTTCATCTTCGTGATCACCTGCCCGCCATAGATCTTTACGAACACTGCATCAAGGTGCCACTGCCATTGGCCCATCTGACGAAGATGTCGCGGCCTCTTCGTGCGAATTTGACGTGCAAACAAGGTTCCAAAGCGATCCACCCAAAGCCTGACGCTCTCATGGCAAATGTCGAGATCCAAGCCCGCCACTTTCTGCAGTGTTAAAGTCAACAGGGACTTGGCGTCTTGCGAAGCAATTGCAATAGCGATCGATAGTTCTACATACCGACAATCATGGGCAACGATTTCAGCTACTCCTATTCGTTTATCAGCGGCGCCAGCGTCCGCAAGCCGCCGCAATGACCAAGGGGGCGGAGGAAGCTGAACTGCAGCATGATGGTCCTAACCGATCAGAAATAGACACGCCGTTCAACAGAAATGCGGCGCATATTGATCTGATGCACCAGCAAAGCCTAGTCAGGCTCTATCAGGATTACGCACCAACGCTGGCAGCAAGCATCCGCAAAATTTATGGGAATGGTCCGCCGGACCCGGAAGACATTGCCCAGGCAGCCTTTGAAAAGGTTTTAGCGCGGGGCAGCTTGTCCACCATCGACAACCTAAAAGCCTTCCTTTGGAGCACAGCGCGCAATCTTGTCCGCCGAGAAATCCGAAGCAAGGATGTGCGGGAACGTTATGCCGCGGACGTGGAAGAGATTTTCTTTGCGCAAAAGGGTGACGATTTATCGCCGGAAAGGATCATATCAGCAAGGGATCAACTGAAGCAAGTCAACGAGGTGTTACGAGCCATGCCAGACAAACGGCGCCAAGCGGTTTATCTTCATCGTATTGAAGGGCTCCCGGTAGCTGAAGTTGCCCGGCGATTGGGCATCAGCCGGTCAGCCGCCGTGAAACATGTGGCGCGCGGCCTGGAAGATATTGACCTCCATTTGGCTTCATCCCCGGGTGGTTAGGCAGTGACACGCTTCCATACAAATCAGCGCGGCACACCGCCCGAGGATGCCCAGGCCGCCATCATTCGCCGCGCTGCGCATGACTGGCAGCTGAAACTCAGCGCGCCGCCCGTTAATCCAGCTGACCTTATGGCTTTTGAGCAATGGCGCAATGCAGACCCGCGTCATGAGGATGCCTTTAACCGCGCTTCAGCCATCTATGAAGCCTTTGGAGACCTCGCCCCGGCTGACATTAATGCAGATTTGCGCCCGCAGCCGAGCGTCTCGCGCTTAACAAGCAACAAGAGCAGCGCCCGCCGCATTTGGCGTCCGTCGCTATCCCAGGCTTTTTTTGGCGCTGGGGCAGTTGCAGCAGCCATCGCGCTGTTTTTCATGGTGCAAACCCAGAAGACAGCAGTGCCACAAACGGTATTCGTCGCTTCACAGACCTATGCGACCCCGGTCGGCGTCACGCAAACGGTGACATTAAGCGACGGAACACGTGTTGTGCTCGGGGCTGCAAGTCAGCTTGTCACGCGCTTTACAGACGGGGAGCGGACGGCCGAGTTGGTCACAGGCGCGGCCTTCTTCGATGTCACACCCGATGCTAACCGGCCGTTCTCCGTGGCTGCGGGAAAGCTGACCGCGACCGTACTGGGAACAGCCTTTGACGTGCGCAAGGCCGGGGACGTGGTGCGTGTCGGCGTTGCTGAGGGCAAGGTCATTGTATCACACCCGCATGTGCTGGTCGGGGTTGCAACAGGCGGGCAGCGCACGCATACGCTCACAGCGGGCATGCACGTCGCAGCGCACGCCTATGATGGCCTCGAGGACGTCACCGCCAGCTCTGCGGATGCTATCGGCCAATGGCGTGAGGGCAGACTGGTCTTTTACAACGCAAGTCTGGCTGAGTTTGTCGCCGATGCGAACCGCTATTCCAAGCTGTCCGTCCGCCTCGCCGATGGCTTGGCGCTCTCAACGCGGTGCCGCATTTCTGGCGCCTTCGATGCCAATGATATCATCGGTATGCTCTCCACTCTTGAGACCATTCACCCGCTCAAGCTGGACCAGACCAGCGCAGACACGCTCACCGTCCGTTCAGCCCCGCGCCGTGGCATGGACCCTTGCTTTTAGCGGGTAAGGCTCAGGACTTTTTAAGATTTTTTATCATTCAGGGTGTCGTTTCACGCGCCTTAAGGAACATACCTCATGAAAGATGCGCATGATGCGCATTCTCAATATAATAAATGAGGCAGTCTCTAGGGCATATTCACGCACTGCAGTTCCTTCAAAGCTGCGCTTCTCGGAGTCTCGTCAGCTACCGCCCTGACCGCGGCAACACCCGCCGCCCTCGCGCAATCACGCCCCGCCCAAGCGCAGCTGCAAGACTTGAACGTGCCTGCGGGCCCGCTGCGCGAATCACTGATCACTATTTCAAATCGCTTCGGCATCAATGTTATCGCCAGCGATTCCATGGTCGCTGGCAAGCGGGCTGCGGCAATATCCGGCATGCTCTCGCCTGACGACGCTTTGGCCAAAGCGCTTGCTGGGTCTGGGCTGGCAGTCAGCCGCTCGGCAAATGGGGCCTATGTGGTGGCCAAAGCTACCAAGGTCGGGGCATCCGCAGCGCTGACTAAAGCTAACGCGCTTAGAGTAGACGACGATTTGATCGTCATTGGCAAATTCCAACAGTCGCTCATTGACCGAATTCCGATTAGTCCACTGGAGTTGCCGTTCTCGCTCAATACAATAACTCGCGAAGACATAAATAGGCGCGGCTTCATTCGCCCTATCGAGGTGCTCGACACGCTTCCTAACGTTCAGCTTGGCGGTGATGCTGGATACGGCAACCCGAACTTTCTGGTCCGCGGCTTCGACGCATCGGTCCTCGTCAACAACCGGGTCACAAATCCAAGCCGCGGACCTGGCCAGCCAGACGATGTATTCGTGGATCGGTATGAGGTTTTAAAGGGCCCAGCGTCTATCGCACTTGGCCCAATCGCTGGCGGCGGTGTCATCAACGTAGTCACGAAATTGCCTGAACAGGAAAACTTTGTCGACATGTATGTCGCTGCTGACCAGTTCGGATCAGTGCGTGCTGAGGTCGATATTAACGATGGCAGATTATTCGGATCCGATGCATTCAGCTTTCGTTTGAGTGCAGCGGTTCGAGACTACGAGTTTGATGCTGAAGAGGTTGACCGACAAGAATTTGCAGTAAGGCCAGTGCTCTCGTTCGACGCCGGCGGGGCGACGACTGCTAATTTTAGCGTTGGCTATAAAAGGACTGAATCAGTTCCAAACGTCAGCTTTCCAATTTTCGATGACGGCTCAGTGCCCGAGCAATTTGGAACTGATACGTTCTTTGGATCTGCCAATACGGATGTTGTAGGCGAGGATCTTTTGGTTGATGCTCAAGTCCGCCACGAATTCCTTGATAACCTTAAACTGACGCTGCGGGGCAGCTATCAGGATACGACTTCTGACTATCAAGACCGAGGCGGTCTTTATAACTACACAGGCAATGGGTTTTCTCCTGCTAACCCTTATGTATATGCCTATTCGCAGGTCTCAGTTATCGAGCAACAAACCGTATTTCTTGACGCCCAGTTGCTCTACGATTTTAAATTCGCTGATAGGGATCAAGCGATCGTTGTGGGCGCGAGCTACGATAAAGGCGACTTGGATTTGTTCCAAGGTCGCTTCGGTCAACTTGGGCCGTTCTTGATTGACGAGATCGACTTACCCCGGATTGGCTCTCCGCAAGGGAGCGCGCCTACTGATCGGACCTCGTGGGTCGATCAAACTCTTTATTCCGTTTATGCGGAAGCGGTAATTCGCCCCATCGACCGCCTTACGATCGTGGGCGGTGTCCGCTATGATGACTATGAGGACATATTTGTTCTACCAAGCAACGATATCTTCTCGCGTTCGCAGCAAGAAAGTGCGGTGACAGGCCGAGTAGGTGTCACTTACGCACTGACTGAGAACATCAACACATTTGTGAGTTTTGCGCAGGCATTTGTGCCGCAGGTTGGCGTGACCCGCACGGGCGAACAGGTAGAGGCTGAACGCTCCAGGAACTATGAAATTGGGTTTAAAGGGTCGCTTTTTGATGGGGCATTAGGATTTGATATCGCAGCATTTTCGACGACGCGGTTAAACATCGCGGTCGATGATCCTGAAACGGTGGGAGACTTCACGCAGATTTTTCGGATAACAATCGGCGAACAAGTAAACAGGGGCATCGAACTTAACCTTAATCTTAAGACTGAGAACGGACTGCGAATTGATCTAGGCTACGGCTATCTTGATCAGGAAATCAAAGACTCTGCTTTAGGCGCTGCTTTTGTAAGGAACGCTCCCGATCATCAAATCAGTCTCTTTGGAACATACGCTGTCCAGCAAGGTGTTCTAGACGGCCTGAACGTTGGTGGAGGAGTCAGATACTTTAGCACCCGTCCATCGTCTGCACCGATGTTTGAGTTTCCCAGTGTCACCGTCGCGGACGGTTTCCTTTCGTATCCAATCCACTCGGATACTACGGCGCAATTGAATGTTCTCAACCTCTTTGACGAGCAGTATTTGGAGTCAGCCGGTTTTGGAAACACGCAAGGCCTACAGAGTTTTGGGGTGCCAAGGACAATAGTTCTATCCGTCCGAACCCGCTTCTAACTGTCAGTCCCAGCTGTATAGGGTGGTGTCAGAGAAATGCGAAATCATCTCATTTTATGGTAAGCAGCGTTTTATCAGCTGCTGTCAGACAAACGCGAAATCGTCTCAGTTTTGCTAAAGGCGGGAGTTATCAGCCAGCCGCTTGCGCGAGATGACGCTATTCCCAAAGCGCTGCGGATTGGTAGGCTTTTGAAAATTGGTCGGCTGTTGAGGTACCTTTCTGCGTTGAAGTGGTCGTGAGATGAGGCATGCATTGAAGCGAATTTCTGTAAGTCGTGCATTCTCCTAAATCTCTGCATCGCCCGCTCTCGTCGTCGGAATGGTAAGTGGCTGTTTTGGGCCCTGTTATTCAGATATTGGCCAGTTTCTTGACACTGTTTGTTGCTGATTTCACGCATCGCAGTGCCATATGATTTGAGCTTATCTGTGACCACGATTTTGGGATTTCCATGCTGCTTCATCGCTTTCTTTAAGAACGTCAAAGCGGCGGCTTTATTGCGTTTCTTGGTAACGTAAGCTTCTAGGACTTCACCTTCGTCATCAACTGCGCGCCATAAGTAATGAGTCTGGCCATTGACCTTCACGAACACTTCATCAAGATGCCACTTTCATTGCCCGGATTGCCGAAGGCATTGAGCCCTACGCTTGCGAATTTGACGGCGAACAAGGTCCCAAACCGATCAACCCAGAGCCTAACGCTTTCGTGGCAAATATCGATGCCGCGTTCATGAAGTAAGTCCTCGACATTCCTCAAAGACAGGGGAAAGCGAATATGCATCATGACGGCGAGCTGGATTACCTCAGGCGATGTTTTGAAATAGCGAAACGGGTTCTTTTTCATCATAGAGGGCTAGAACTGGCGCCAACCCCGATCAAGTGCCAGTTCCTTTCACAAGGCCCTAAACTGAGAGGTAGATCGCTTCAAGCGTCGTTTCCTTTTACAATGCCCACAGAGCGCATTGACCAGCTGATACACGTCTGCAGTGCGGTTTGGGTGCTGGTCAGCATGGCGGGTCCTGTAGCTTTATCGGATAGGCACACTGCTCTTTTACGTAACGCCATATTATCAAAAGTCGAGGCGACTAAAATGTCGCCCTTAAAGTAAAAATTGCTGTGCGCGGCGCGCCGAATTGCGATAGCCCCGTCAGCCGCCCATTAAAGCGACCTGCGCTTTCCAAATAAAGCTTATCGGTTGCATTGAGGATATTGACGGACAGCTCAATATCCTCTCGAACCGGGTATGATGCCACAAAGTCCCAGATCACAAAATCATCGAAGGATATACCGTCCACAAAGGAATCGCGCTGTCCAACATACCGCGGGCCACCGCCTACCGTTACGCCGCGAAGCGCACCATTTTGGACTTCATAGGTAACGAACGCGCTGGCCGTATTATCGGGAAAAACCAGCGGCGTTATGTCGTCATCGCCTTCCAAAACCTCAACATCTAAAAACCCGTAGTTTTTGTTTATGTTGTTTCCTTCTAATGGCTTCCAATCCGCAGTAATTTCAATGCCTTGGTTGCGCTGTTCGCCAATCGTGGCGAAGAAGAAATCGTCCGGCGTGTTCTCCGGATCTGCGACGGCGACGTTTCTGCGTAGCGACCTGAACGCCGACAGGCTGAACTGTAAGGTGCCCTCGAGCACGTTGCCGCGCACACCTATTTCGACACTTCCGGTAGTTTCCGGACCGACAGACTGCAAGTTCCTGGTCAAGCCCAGTTGGGGCTCAAAGGACTCAGCGTAGCTGATATAGGCGCTCACGCTTTCGGAAACTTGGGTGGTTGCGCCAATTCTGACCGTTAAATCATCTTCAACAAGTTCATCGAACAGCTCAATGACCTCTAGGTCATCATATCGGATACCGCCGACGATCGATAGCCAGTCCGTGGGCCGGATGGCCATTTCGGCAAACACCGAATAAAGCGTGCTATCATCTTGATTGGCGACGCTAAAGTCAGCAAAAGTCGTCGGGCCGACACGCGGCACATTTACATCGGCAATATTAAAGATAATCACATCGCCAAATGGCGAACGCTCCCGCAGGAAGGACGCTTCATTATAAGCAGCGCCTATGACCACATCTTGGCGTTGACCCCACAGCGTGAAATGACCCGACAGCTGAAC
>CAKZYD010000026.1 GCA_937884085.1 uncultured Sphingomonadales bacterium
AAATTGCTGGTGGACTGGGCCTCCGCCATGGAGATGGCCTGGGTTTGCAGATAATTGTCCCGCAACACAAGCGCCGCTACATCATCGGTCATATCCGCAAGCAGTGTGTCGCGCTTTTTCTGTGTAAGCTGGCCAGATTTGACCGCACTGGTAAGCGCAATTTTCAGGTTCACTTCATTGTCGGAACAATCAACGCCTGCGGAATTGTCAATGAAATCCGCATTCAAGCGCCCACCGGCCTTTGCAAAGCTCAGACGGCCAGCCTGGGTGATGCCAAGATTGGCGCCCTCGCCAATGACTTTCACACGCAACTCATCGCCATCCACGCGGATCGAATCATTGGCCCGGTCGCCGACCTCGCCATTGCGTTCATCCGCCCCTTTCACATAGGTGCCAATACCGCCGAACCAGAGTAGATCCGCCTGTGCCAGCAGCACAGCGCGCATCAACTCTTGCGGGCTGCAGCTGTCTTGGTCAAAGCCAAACCGGGCTTTGATTTGCGGCGTCAGCGAGACTTTCTTAGCGTTGCGGTCATAAATCCTTCCTCCTTTGGAGAGCAGTTTTTCATTATAGTCTTTCCAGCTTGAGCGCGGCATTTCAAACAATCGCTTGCGCTCTTTGAATGAAGCCACCGCGTCTGGGTTGGGATCGATGAAGATATTGCGGTGGTCAAATGCGCCAATCAGCTCAATTGTCTCCGACAGGAGCATGCCGTTACCGAACACATCGCCAGACATGTCGCCGACACCGACCACGGTGAAGGGTTCAGTTTGAATGTTGGTGCCCATTTCCCGGAAATGGCGCTGCACGGAGACCCAGCCCCCGCGGGCCGTAATGCCCATCTTTTTGTGGTCATAGCCGACCGATCCGCCCGACGCGAAGGCATCACCGAGCCAGAAATTCGTATCGAGCGCTATGGCGTTGGCCGTGTCTGAGAAGGTCGCCGTACCCTTGTCGGCTGCAACGACCAGATAGGGATCGTCCTCATCATGGCGCACCACCTTGGTCGGCGGAACCACCTTGCCATCGACCAAGTTATCGGTGAGCAAAATCAAATGGCGAATAAACACCTGATAAGCTGCCCGTCCGGCCTCAAAAATCTCTTCCCGAGTGCCGCCCTCCGGCAATTTGCGGGGTAAGAAACCACCTTTTGCGCCCACGGGCACAATCACCGAATTCTTGACGATTTGCGCTTTTAGAAGGCCTAGGATTTCTGTCCGGAAATCTTCGGGCCTGTCTGTCCAGCGCAGGCCGCCGCGGGCGACGGGGCCACCGCGCAAATGGACGCCTTCCACATCTGGCCCAAAGACAAATATTTCAGCAAAGGGCGCAGGCTGAGGCATTTCCAAAACCTGCGGTGAGCGGATTTTGAACGCCAGGGTGTTGGGCGCGCTGTTGCCATCCATGAACACATTGGTGCGCAGCGTGGCGCAAATGACGGAATAGAAGAGCCGTAAAATCCGATCGTCATCTTGAGATTGTATCGCTTCCAAGCCGACTTCAATGTCGGCTTTCAAGCGCTCCACCTCCGAAGTCCGTTTCTTGGCCGAGAGCGCAGGGTCAAATCGGGCATTGAACAGCGCTGCCAGCGCTGTTGTCACAGACGGGTTGTTGGCAAGAGAGCGTTCGATGTATGAGCGGGTGAAAGGCAAACCCAGTTGATGGATATAGTGACCATAGCTCCTCAGGGTATGGATTGAATCTGGGTCAAGCCCCGCTGCAAGGGCCAGCGCATTATAGCCGTCATCATCACGCGTGCCTTGGGCGATAGCCGACAAGATGTCTGTAATGGTGGCCCCAACAGCCTCCACATCGACGTCTTGCCCTGCCTCGCTTTCCAACAGAAAATCATGCACCCAGCCGGGCGTCTCTGAACCAATAAGGATAGAAAAGGTGACCTCATCGATGACGCGGAAGCCAAGGTTTTCAAGGATCGGGAGCGAATCGCTGAGCGCGAGGATTTGATCTTGTCGATAGATTTTTAAATGTAGCGTGCGACTGGTCTTTTCACGGCGTTCATAGAGTCGAAATGCGCGTTCGAGACTTTCGTCTTGGGTTAGGCCAAGCAGCGTTTCTACATCTTCCGCCGCTTCTTCAGGGGTAAATGCATCGCGGTAGGCAACCGTGAAGCCATCGCGAATTTCATAATACAGACGCCGACCTTGTTCCTCGCCAAAGCGGGCGCCCAAAGCATCAAGAAAGGTTTCCGACCAGCCTTTGACCAAGTCTTCGACAAGGCCATTCAGCGTTGCCTCATCATAGGCGGGTACGGCGCCAGGCTCAGTCCCGATGATATATTGCACGCGGATCAGCGCACTATCGCCGAGCTCAACATAATAGACGGAAACCCGGCCGTGAAAGTAATCAGCAAGTAGCTGCCCGAGGCGCGCGCGCATCTCCCCGCCATAAAGGTCACGTGGGATGTACGCCATTGCCGACACGAACCGTTCAAAGCGATCCGGCCGAATGAACACGCGCGGGCGTGGTCGCTCATAAAGGGACAGAACGCCAGATGCGATGTCCGTGAGCAGCGGCACCTCAATTTGGAACAGCTCATCACGCGGAAACGTTTCCAGCGTGTGGAGCAGGGCTTTGCCGGCATGTGAGCCTGTTTCAAAGCCAGCTTGCGCGCAGACCGTCTCAATCTTTTGCCGTAGGAGCGGAATTGTTCGCGCTTGGCGCGCATAGGCCGAGGAGGTGAAAAGGCCGACAAACCGGAATTCTCCGATAACTGCGCCGCTTTCATCAAAATCCTTGATGCCGATATAATCCATATGGACGCGCCGGTGGACGGTGGCCCTGGCATTGGCTTTGGTGATGAGGATAGGGTCGCCGCCCCTCAGAAACTCAGTAAGCTCCGGAGACGCATCTGTCATCCCGTCTGGCCCACGCCAAACCTTGGCTTCTGGGTCACGCAAAATGCCCAGCGGCTGATGCGCTTTGCCAGGGTCAGCAAAGGTATATTCTAGGTTTTTGACGGGATAGTAGCGATACCCAAGCAGCGTGAAATGCTCATCGGCGAGCCAATCCAGGAAAGCAATATTCTCAGCGATTACTTCTGTATCGATGCCATGATCACCATATTTTAGATCAGCAGCGCTGCGGCTCAGCTGTTTAAGCATCGCCTTCCAGTCCGTGGTCGCCCAGCGGTTGTCCTGCAACACATCGCCAAGGCCTTCGCTGATCTTTTTGCGCGTCAAGGGACCACGGCGGTCCACATCGAGATAGATCACGCTTTCGCGGAGCGGCTTGGCCGTCTTGCCTGTGGAGACTTTGCCCTTGGAATCGCGCTTAACGTCCAAAATGGGGTGGAACAGGCGCTGGATTTCCACGCCCATATCCGTCAAGAGGCCAGTGACGGTATCCACCAAGAACGGCATATTGTCATTGACCAACACAATGCGCGTGTAGCGGGCACTCGCGCTGGCCGCCGGCGGGTTCTCGATGACGATTTTTGCTTTTCCCGGCTTACGGGTTTGCAAAGCGTCCTGTGCCGCAAGGACGATTTCCGCCAGAGCACTGCTCTCCTCAGGCAATACATCGCTGGGAGCCGCATCTTTAAAAAAGTCCCGTGTGAGAGCAGCAGGAATCTTTTTTCGTGCGAGACTTTTCGCAAGCGCATCAATGCGCTTGTCTTTTTCTTGCCATGTATTGAATGCCGCGCCCATGCGCTTATCCCCCAAAAAATCGGCCTAATGTTTGTTGCCCCAATGTTCATTGCATTGAGCACATGGTCAAAGACTGTCGGCTAGAGTGTTTTCTTCTTTTTCGACGCTGCTTTCTTAAGAGCTGCTTCAACTGTCGATTTGCCGGCCTCAACGGTATCGAGGACAGCGAATCCACCGCTCTCGTCGCGCCGAGCAACCATCAGAACAAATTCCTCGTCGCCCGCTTTCCCCGCGCTTGGAACGGCCTCTTGCGGTACGGTCATCAAGGCAGCCTGCGCGCGCAGCAGGGCTTTGGCCGCTTCCAGCTTGTCAATCAGCTCATTGCCGCGTGCTTGATTGCGCGCTGCGCGCTCGCCTTTGACCATGGCCTTGATACCACCTTCAAAGGTTTCCACGAAATCCTTGAACTGGCCTTGTGGGACGCCTTCTCGGTCCGCAAAGCCAAGCGCGGAGGCATATTCCGTCAAGCGGGTTTTGTCATAGCCTTGGCCAAAGACCAGTTTGACAATCGGCGTCAATGGCGCCCGGGTTTGAACAGTAATGCCAGTCTGTTCCAGAAGGGTTTGATAGGCACCTTGACGACGCTGTGACACCAGATGGAAATCATAAGCCAGCGCCAGGGTATCATAGAGCGCCGCGCGGCTGCGGCTGTCAAAGCGCGCCAGATCAGCAGCGGACGTCTGGCATTGCGCCAAGAGATCATAGAATTCCTCATCGGCGCTGTCGCCTGCTGGTGCGGCCTGGGCGACAGGTTCTAAAATCTCTTCGCCTGATGACACGTCTTCGGCCGGTGCAATCGGTTCTTCGGTGAGATTCTCTAGCGCTTCATCTTCATCCAAGGCTGCCGGTTCCACAGGCTCAAGAGCATCGTTGAGCGCAGCATCGTCCTGGATATCTTCTAGATCTTCCAACGATGCTTCTAGTGGAGCCTCAGCATCGCCTGCGTCATCTACCGGGGCCTCATCACTTGGCGTATCATCGGAAGCGTCATCAGTGCCGCCGCCCAGAACAGCATCAATCTCTGAGACCAAGGCCTGTAAGTCCTGATCAACTGGGTCCTCTGCCTCTTCTTCAACGGGCTCAGATGCCGTGAGAAGAGACTCGGTCTCCGCTTCGTCAAGTGCCTGCGTGAGTTCCAAGAGCTCAGCATCTTGCGGATCAACAGGCGCATCGAGGTCTAGAACGTCATCGTCAAATTGCGGCGCTTCTTCCCCAGGCAAAATATCTTCAACCTTCCAGCTGGTCACGCCATAGATGAAATTGATGGTGGTCCCATCATCCGACAACGGCAAAAGAATGCCGCGATACAGCACACGTTCGCTAGCGCTACTTTCATATTCAGCTTCAAAGCCAATGGGTGCTCGGTTGGCTAGAATTTCGAGATAGTGGCTGGTCAAGCGCGACAGAAGCGTTCCTGAAGGCACTTCATTCGGATCCATCTCCCGGTTGGCCAAGCTGGCCTCAGCACGCAAATGCGAGCCCACATACCGCAGCACGGGCTTTTCATATCCGGCCGTAAAATCAATCAGCAAGGAGTATTCGCGAAACGGCGCGATGGCTTCGGGGTCTAAATCGCCGACAGATGGGAAATCACGGCCATCCAGCAGGGATTCCCAATAGTCGAAAGCCCGGATGTTCATCCGGCGTTCCATGCCTGGTCCCGGCTGGACCGGCACTTGCGGGGTTTCGCTATCCACGTCTGGCGCTAATGCCATATTGGCCTCGCTTACTTGTTGATCGTCAACATCTACCCATACACACAACTGGGCCTATATAGCATGGCCGCTCGCTCTTAAAGGAGCGTTACTCATAGTAAAGCTTTTAATCAGCAATGCCAGTGGCTTTGATTCCTTTCAGATTCAATGCTTTAACCGCGGCTTACGCAGCGCATCAAATCTTCGAAGGCGAGATAGAGGTGATAGCCGGTTGCTGCCGTAATGTCCGATGCCGCCGGTCGGCCCGTGCTATCGACCCTATCAATCCAAGCGCCAGACGGGGCCGGCGCAATATGGTCTTCCCACAGCAGGTCAAAGCAAGCGCAGGCCGGTGCGTCACTCACCCAGCCACGGGAATAGGCTGCCAAATGGGCTTTTAAGGCCTCTGTTTGCGACCATGTCCGATAGAGAGCTTGGGAAACAGCGCCAGCTTGGTCATGGCACAGCGCAATGCGTCCGCCTGCATCCGTCAAGGCGAGCGCTGACTCATAGAGCGGCTGCATGAGGGCAGAAATCGGGGTCTTAGTGAGCCGCGCATAGGTATCAAGCAGCCAGACCCACTCATAATGATGACCGGCCTCCAGCCTATCTTCGACATGTGCACCGCCGGTTGTGGCCCGCGCCTCATGGAGCTTGGCGGCATCGGCATCAAAAAATGTGGCTTCAATGAACCCGAGAATGTGCGTCAGCCGGTCCGCAGCCGTTGGGTCGCCGGTGAGCTGGTAATAAGCCATTGTGGCTTCGAAGAGATGCATATGTGGGTTTTGAAGGCGCACATCGGCATCAGGCAGACGCTCAAAATAGCCAAACTGCGGGCTTGGCCGACGTAAGACATCGTCAATGGCCCTGTTCACGCGCGCCGCGTGCACTTTGGCTTGCCCATGGCCAGTTTGCGCCGCCACGGTGAAGGCCAAGAGTGCGAATGCCGTATCATACAAGTCGGCCCGATCGTCACTGAGACCTTCGCCTAGCTTAACCTGCCTGCCAAACACGCCGTCAGCGCGGCGACAGAACCGCGCCAGCGTCCGCACGCCCTCATCAATCAGTGTATCCGCCTTCTCGCGGTCCCAGCCCAAGGCCCTCGCATAGGCAAAGCAAAACGTTTGCCGCGCTTGCAGCCTTACACGGCTTGTCGGGTCATCCATGGGGCGGGCGGCCAGGTCAAGGCGCTCTTGAAAGCCACCTTGAGGATGAAGCCCTGCCCGCGCCCAGAGCGGGAAGCTCTCCTCCAACATCCACTTGCGCGCCTTGTCTGCCCGCGCTTCTAATCCCCCCGTCATGCGCTGTTCCTAAGACGGATTTGGTTCAGCGAAGACGGGGTAGCGACCGAGGCCCAAGAGCAGCAAAGGCCCAATGATAAAAAGGACCGCCGTGATGCCAAGCACCGGGTCATACGTGCCATTTTTATCAAACACGCTGCCGAAGATGGCTGGCGCAAGCCCCGAAAATAGCCCGAAGGACATGTATTGCAGGGCATAGACAAAGCCATAGTTTTTGAGCCCGAAATAGCGCGTACACATGTAGGCAATCAGGTCAAATTCCGCGCCCGCAGACAGCCCAATCAAGATGGCGGACACGCCGATTTGCGTTCCCGTCGCGGCATCGCCAGTGAGGAAAAAGCAGGCCGCAGCCGGCACCGTGAGGAAAAACATCGATACGGCTGGCGCCCAGAACCGGTCAATCAGCCAGCCCGCAAACACCCGGCCGCCAATGACGGCAATGCCAATGAGAGAGGCATAGCCAGCGGCATCGATTTTTGTAAGGCCCTTGCTTTCCAGCAGCGGCACCATGTTCGGCAGCAGTCCACCGACGCCGAAGGATACGCAGGCGAAGGCCAAAAGCATCAGCCAGAAGCGATAGTTCTTTAGTATTTCGGGTACGGGAAGACCTGGCAGGTCTTCTTTTTTCGGCGGTTCTCCCGTGGCGGACGGCTTTTCGCGGAACCAGGCCACGACCAGTGGCATAGCAATCAGCGGGACAATAAGGCCCCAGGCGAAATAGGCTTGCCGCCAGCCGAGCGATTCAATCAGATAGGGCGTTGCTTTGGTCGAAACATAGCCGGCCAGCCCTGTCCCCATGAGCGCGAGACCCATGGCAAAGCCGCGGCCTTTATCAAACCAGGTGGCGATGCCGCGTGTCCAGGTGATCGGCAGCGTGCCTAGCGAGATGAAGGCCATGACAAACCAGGCTGCATATTGCATCCACAAAGCGCCGCTCACCAGGCCAAGTAAGCACATGCCGATCGCAAGGCCAATCTGGCCAACGATGGCCACGCGGCGCACGCCAATGCGGTCTACCACCAATCCAACGGCCCATCCGGCGCACAGATTGGCCAGCATCATGAAGAAAGTGGAGAACATGACCTGCGCGCGCGTCCAACCGAACTCTGCTTCGAGCGATGTGGCAAATACGCCGATAGTGTAAAAAGGCAGCGCTGATAACCCAAGGCCGACGCCTAGACCACTGGCCAAAACAATTTTCCAGCCGCCATCGCTGACGAATTCCGTTTTGAAGGTCGGTGCCGCCGTCGCCATAGTTAAGTGCCTCTCTTTTCCAACCTATTCGCCTGTCGAACGGGATTGGACCATGCAGTGCCTTTGCCGCGCCGGGTCAATACGCTAGGTAACAACCCGGGCGCAATAGCTCGCTAAAGACGACACATCGGAGGATGGCATGAAGCGCATCGAAGACCAGACCCAGCACGGCGTGCTCCAAACCGGCAGCCATGATGACCGGGCACGGCAAGATTTTGCCTTCAGCTTCCGGAACAAAATCACCAGTCACCTGATGCCAGCCAATCGCGCTGTGTTCGAGGCCCGCGCCGCAAAACGTCATGAAAAAGAGCATGGCACCGCGCCGCAATCGCCAGCTGATATCCGCAAGGCGATGGAAGCGGACAGCTTTTACACCTCCTATGTCTCCGTAAGGCGCACCAGCCAGGAGCTGATTTGGCGCTCAGTGCTGCCAGCCGTGGATGGCGCTGAGGACATCGAAGTGAAAACGAGCGCTGGCGGTAGCTTGACCTTGGACCCGGACATCAGCGTGCCGCGCTATGTCGACGCGCTGGATATTCACTGCATGCCGGGCGTCTACTGCCATGATACCGGCACGCAGGCCACCGGCGCGCTTTATGACCGCGGCGTCTATCTCTACATGTCCGGCCTTATGGGCGGACTGAATGACTCGGTTGGTCAATTGGCAGCCACCTTTTTAAAGGCGCGCCGTCCGGATTTTATGCCCAGAAAAATTCTCGACCTTGGCTGCGCCGTGGGCCATGCGACGCTCCCCTATGTGGACCAGTATCCCGGTGCTGAGGTTCACGGCCTGGAGGCTGGCGCCGACCTGCTGCGTTATGGCCACGCCCGCGCCGAAGCTATGGGCAAGACGGTCCATTTCCATCAAGGCAATGCGGAAGAAACTGGCTTTGACGACGAGAGCTTTGACCTCGTCGCCACCCACATTGTGCTGCACGAAACCAGCCGCCGCGGCCTACCCGCCATCTTTAAAGAGTGCTTCCGCCTCTTAAAGCCAGGCGGGATTATGATGCATATCGACCAGCCTGGCTTTGCTGAGCTGGACGCCTATTCCACTTTCCTCCAGGAAAATGAGACCTACTACAACAACGAACCCTTCTGGCGGCAGTTCCGCCGCACGGACATGGTGCAAACCTCCGTGGATGTGGGCTTTGCAAAGGACAATGTAGAAACCGATATCCTGGCGGCAGACGTTATCAACCAAAGCCAAAATAACGGGCCAGCCAATAAGGGCGCTAAGGGCGGCGGCTTCTTGGTAGTCCTGGCGAAAAAGTCGTGAGCGTGGCTGGAAACAAGATGCAGTGGACGGTGACGGGCAAGCGGCCCGACATCAATTCACCTGAAGCCATTGACCGCCTCTTTGCCATGGTCATGGCGCTGACCGGCGAGGTAGCCGTCTTGCGGCACCGGCTCGACAGTATGCAGAAACTGGCGGAAACCCATGGCTGGCTAGCAGAAGAAGCGCTGGAGGCCTATACGCCTGGGCAGGTCAGGCGTATAGGCCAACAGCGCCCCAGGCCAACCCCCGGCAAAAAACCAGGCCGGGTGGATGCC
>CAKZYD010000027.1 GCA_937884085.1 uncultured Sphingomonadales bacterium
AGTGCTGCCGCAGAAGCTGACGAAGAGCCTTATATTAGAAGAACTGGCCGCTATTTGACTCCCCTTTTGGAGACATAAAACCATGACGTTTTCCCGCCGCCTGACCCTTGCTACTCTTGGCGCTGTTGCCGCGCTGTCAACCTCAGCAGCCATCGCAAACGTAACAACCAATGACGCTGCCCCTGACTTTACAGGCACAGCCACGGATGGCGCATCCGTCTCCTTAAGCGACTTCGCTGGCAAAACCGTGGTTTTAGAGTGGACGAACCATGGCTGCCCGTTTGTGCAGAAGCACTATGACGCCAGCTATGCCAACATGCAGCCACTGCAATCCAACGCCGCTAGCGAGGATGTGGTGTGGCTCACAGTCATCTCCTCCGCCCCAGGCAAACAAGGCCATGTCAGCCCGACCAAGGCCGATGAGCTGACCACATCACGCGGGGCAGCTCCGTCGGCTGTTATTCTGGATGAGAGCGGCGACATTGGACGCCTTTATGGCGCCAAAACGACGCCGCACATGTATGTCGTGAATGCTGAAGGCACCCTGGTCTATCAAGGCGCCATTGATTCCATTCGCTCCTCGAAAACCAAGGACATTCCAAAGGCGACGAACTACGTCACAGCAGCGCTTGCGTCCGTGGCCGCCGGCACGCCGGTGGAAAAAGCGCAGACCAAGCCCTATGGCTGCTCTGTAAAATACTAAATCAAACCAGGGATAATCCATCGAAAACAAGGCTATATCCATCCATAAGGGCGGATATTGAGTTATCGTGTGTGGCAGTTCGCCGTTGTTGACTGGGCGCTTATTGCTTACGGTTCCCGGGTGTTATGGCTGTCAATCGGGGGGGCGCCTTTATGTTCAAGCTGTTTAAAGCAGTCCTGTCCTTATTCATCATTATTGCTCTGCAGCTCCAAAGCATTGCCTGGGCACAGCCTTCGGAGCTGTACCTCGCGCCAGATGCAGTTCGCGAAAAAACGTCAGCTTATTCTGAAACACTGCTAGACCTGTCGAGCCAGATTGAGAGCCGCTTTTACGATATCGATGGCTTAGCTGAGCATCTCGACTATGACGTTCAGGCTGCGGCAGACTATGCCATCAATGCGATTGCTTATGTGCCCTATTTGGGCGTGATGCGGGGGCCGGCGGGGACCCTCTCAACACAGTCTGGCTCCTCTTGGGACCAGGCCGTTTTTCTGGCCGCGCTCATTAACGCCATGGGCGGCGAAGCTATATTGGGCCTTGGCGCGCTCTCTGACGCCGATGCTATGCGTCTTTTGGCGCTTGGGGTGACCAATGAGGTCAAAGTTCCAGACGGCGCGGCGGGTATCGATATCGCTGGCACACTCAAAGCAAAGTTTGGGATAGACCCGCTTTTACGTCCAATGCCCGAGGGCGGGGCAACCTTTGCGGACTATGATACGGCCGCCCCAAAGATTGCCAAAGCGCTGGCCGCCCAATTGGCCGCTGCGGGCAAAGCCATCCCAGATCCGAATGTGGCTGCAGCAAACAAGCACGCAAAAGCGCTTGGCAAAAATTATGTCTGGGTGCGCTATCGCGATACGCCCAACGATCCGTGGACGGATGTCCATCCCGCCTTTGGTGCGGCGGAGGCTCCTGACGTGACTGCCACACAGTATATCGCGGATACGGTACCGGAGAACCAGCTGCACAAAGTCGGCGTCCAATTCCAGGTTGAGCGTCTGGAAAATGGCAAGTTCAAAACAGTGGCGATTACACAGCCATATGAGCGCCCCAGCGCCTCCTTATCGGCAGCGCAAATCCGCGTGGGAATTGCGCCCAACACAGCTGGCACCGCAGACCGGCCAACACTATACACCGCCATCATTGATGGCCGTGTTCCCGACGGCAGTCTTTCCTTTTCCGAACTGGGCTTAACAGCGTCAACGGATGACGCTTTGTCAGGGCCGGAGATTTTTACAACAGTCTCGAACCGGATGGGCGGCGCCTTAGGCACGCTTGGCGCAGCCTCCGGAGATGATGATGCGGCGCCCAGGCTAACGGGTGTGCTGCTGCGCGTGACCTACACTGCACCAGGCGGTCAAAAGACAACTGAGATGCGACGGTTAGCAGATTTCCGGGAGGAAAAACCGGACAGTTATAGCCGCAAACTGGTGTTCAACGGTGTCTTGGAGGTCAATGTCGGTGCCGAAAACGGTGCGCGAGACATGAAGGCCTTGTTGGAGGCCGCTGCCCTGCAGGTGCGCCAGCTGCCCTACAATATTGCGCTGGCTAAGGGGGAAATCAGCGCTGAAGACTATGTGGCTCATCCAGCCTTTGCTGAGCTTCCAACCCATGCCTGGCTCAATGCACTGGCCCTAAGCGACGTCTTTAATCCCATCTCGGCTGAGGGCCGGCTGGTGCGTATGTCGCCGCTAGTGATGATGTATCGTGCATCTCCCTGTGACGGCAGCGGGCTTAAGGTTGATGTTGATATTCAATACAATCAAATGCGTGGCTTTCGTATGGCCGACAATGGCAGCGTGCTTGAGGATCCAGCGCTCGCGCTTCAACAGGGTATCAACGATACGCTGGTGGAAGGCGAACTCATTGGTGTGTCGAATATTGCGCCATGGACCAAACAAGAAACGCTGAGAGTTGTTGGCTCCGAAACGGAGCTCAAAGCGAACCCCCTTTGGGCGAAAGCAGATGGCAATACGCAAGATAGATTGAAGGCAGACCTCAAGACAGCCGGGCTGCTATTGTTGCCGCAGGACCATGATGACCGGTGGTGGCGTTTTGACCCCAGCACCGGCACCAGCCTTGGCATGAGTGTCTTGGGCGGCTCTGAAACCGTCGAAGAAATGACATTGCTGGACGCTTTTGCCTTGGGCGTGACTATCGGGGACTTCATCGCAGGCATGGTGTCAGGCGCGCCGGCCTGCGCCAAGGCGGGAGATGGACTCGGCATTGGTGTCTGCTGTATTGCTGGCGTTACGTTGCTTAACACCGGCCTCATGTTGGTCGGCGGGGGTATCGGCGAGAAAGTAACGACCCGCTTCACAGCCGCAATCGGTGCCATCGCCGGTCTTACCTTCGATGTAGCGGGGTTGACTGTTCCAAGCATTGGAAATGCTGTGAACAAAACCGCCACTGGCGTGTGTGACTATGCCGTTGGTGGCTAGCGCATCTCCGTGTAGCATTTAACTGCTATTGCACTCAAAAAACTGAGAGGACGATTCGTGCCAAATGTCTGGCGTAGGGCGTCCTTGACCAAATCTCTCGTTGCACTTAGCGCAGTTTAGATCAATTCTAACTGCAATTTTTGCAATCCAATACTCGGCTTATTGTCGTGGGAGAGGCGTCACTATGATCAAATCGATTGCCAGAATAATAGTTTTCGCTGCGATTTTCGCAGCCCTTGTGCCAACAGCCAATGCTGAGTTTCCGCGCGCGGAATTTGAGATTTATTTTGAAAGTAATGAAACGCGCCGGAGGGCCATTGTGTTACAGAAAATTAAATTGGACGCGGCTGAAGCGGATAAATTTTGGCCGCTATATGATAGTTATCGCAACGATGTAAAATTACTACAGCTGGATCTCTTCGACAATTTGGCACTCTATGCCGAAAAGTTTGCGGCTTTAGACGACGACACGGCGACGGAATTGCTGTCGAATGGTGTTGAGATTGAGAACAAGCTCCACAAACTAAAAGCGGTGCACATCAAGAAAGCGAAGCGGATTTTAACGCCGCTCACAGCGCTGCGATATTTTCAACTGGACCTCAATCTACATGTGGCGGAGCGCGTCTCACTGCAGCGTCAACTCCCATTGGCAGGAGCGGACTTAGAGGCACTTACAAAATACCAGGATCCAAAACGGTCAGCGAATTGATGGACGATGCGCTGCAAGTTGACGGCTTTATTACCTTCACACTTGGGATCATAGTGTTCTTTGCGGGCAAAAGCGTGAACGCAGCAATCGCGTTTTTGCGGGAGTATAACATTCCAGAAGCAGTCACTGGAGGTATCATAGCGTCCCTTCTAGGGCTTGCAGTCTATAAGGGGACGGGCAAGGCGCTCAATTATAATTTAGAGCCGCGTGACCTCTTGTTAGTTTATTTCTTCACTACCATCGGACTAAACGCCAGATTACAGGATCTGCTAGCGGGTGGGCGGCCTCTGGCTATCCTCCTGACAGCCACTATCTTCTATATTTTTCTGCAAGATACCGTCGGTCTGCTCTGCGCTAAGGCCTTAGACTTGCCTGCCGCAATGGCAGTTATAACGGGCTCCGCATCCCTCATCGGTGGCCATGGAACCGCTATAGCTTGGGCATCAGAAAATTCTGAAAACCAAGGTGTTCCAAACGCGCTTGAGGTTGGTGTGGCATCTGCCACTTTGGGGCTCGTGATGGCCAGCCTACTGGGTGGACCGATTGCTAAAGTCATCCTGAACAAACACAGTTTATCAAGTAGCATTGACGACACCGAACGTGTGGTTGGTGTTTCTGAGGAGCAAGAAGATCTGGCAACATTTGGCTATGAGAGCTTCCTGCGCGCCTTGCTTTTTATCCATATCGCAATCGTGATAGGCTATGCAGCCTCTCTGGGTATTGAGGATTTAGGGATAAAGTTACCGATCTTCGTACCCTGCCTCATGGTTGCCATCGCAATGTCGAATACAGTGCCCAAGCTATTTCCCGCAATACCATGGCCAGCGCGCACGAAATCTTTGGCATTGATCTCCGATCTCTCATTGGCCCTGTTCATCTCCATGTCGCTCATGGGTATGCAGCTTTGGTCCATCGCGGACCTAGCAGGGCCATTATTGGTCATCCTTGCGGTCCAGGCCGCTGTGGCGGTGGCCTTCATTTTCTTCATTATATTCCCGATGATGGGACGAGATTATTTGGCGGCCGTCATTAGCGCTGGTTTTGCAGGTTTTTCTTTGGGATCAACACCAACTGCAATCGCGAACATGACGGCTGTCACCAAGAAGTACGGACCCGCGCCAACAGCATTCATCATATTGCCTCTCGTAGGCGCCTTCTTTGTAGACCTCACAAATGCCTTCGCCATCCAGCTTTTTCTGGGTTTCTCGTGATGCCAATCGTGTCGGCAGCCCGTTTTCATGTGCTCAACACCAAATAGAGGAGACTTAATATGCAGAAAATCGTTAATTTAAAGATGGTTATAGCTGGCGCTTTGCTTGCAACGTCAACTCTGACGGCGTGTGAAACCACGCCAAAGGTTCGCAGTGATTTTGACAGCTCCTATGATTTTGCGTCCTATGAAACCTTCACTTGGGCCTTCGAGCGCGTGATCTTAGTATCTGGGGACTATATTCTAGGCAGCGTCAAGCGACAGGTAATGATCGACCAAGCGAAACTGGCCTTTGAGGAGAAGGGCTACCGGTTTGTCGATAATGCAAGCGAAGCAGACTTTGTGGTTTCCCTAAGCGTAGGCGCCCAAGATAAGATCGATGTCGACTATGTCGGCGGACCTGGGCCTTGGATTGGCCGAACCTATACTAGCCGCTACACTGAAGGCGGCCTGGCCATCGACATCTTCGACGGCGGGGATAAGCGGGCAGCTTGGCACGGCCAAAGCACAAAACGTTTGCCACAAAAGGAACTCGACAACCCGGGTCCCAGCTTCAAAGAGGCTGTCTCATTGGTTCTTGCCAATTTTCCGCCTCAACCGACACCGTTGGAAGCCAATTGAGGTGTTTCAGTGCAGCTATACCTAGTTGTTTGAGGTGTCCATACGGATCAAGCTTAGCCGTTCTTTGAAGGATGAACTGATATCGGCAACAAGTCGATAGAGGCACTCGAGATGCAAATACCGATGAGTATAAAAGATCGCATTTCCAAGCGCTCAAGTGATGGGACTGTTTCGGCCTCTGCGATCGCTGCTGTCGCAAAACATGTGCTGGCGCAAGGCGTCTCCAGCGACGAACTTTCTGACACTTTTGGCTACGGCGTTCCAGACATCTTTGACCCAAAAATGCGGCTGCCTGCGGCAATGGGTCCGGAGATGATGCGGTCACTTATCGAAGAAGGGCGAGGTAGCGCCCCGCCGCTTGATGTCGCCGAACAAGCGCCTTTTGCCTTTTTTTCAGGATTGGAACACGCCATTCTGCTGGCCAAAGATGGACGGCAGGCTCTTGAGAATTTTGCGAGATATGCATCGATCTTCGGGGAGCTGATATCGGTCCGGATAGAAGATAGTGCGCACTATGTTGAGCTTTCTATAAGCCACCCGGCCGATGCGGTGTTCAATGGGTGTTGCAACGACACAGTTTTGGCCATATTCACGCGGCTAATGCGCAGTGCGTTCGGGGCCTTTGGCCGCGTTTTAGAGT
>CAKZYD010000028.1 GCA_937884085.1 uncultured Sphingomonadales bacterium
GCAGCCCGTCGGCTAGTCCTCCTTGGCCTATGTCTGCGAAGAGGCCGAAGCCTATCGCATCGCTGGCGCGGACAGCGGCAGCGGCGCGCGCCTGCGCCCAGACGAATGGAAATCCGGCGACCGCCTCTGGCTCGTCGACCTCGTCACCCCAACAGCCACCCCAGACAACAAAGTTGCCGAAGCCTGCCTGGCGGATTTGCTGCAAGGGCCGCTGAAGGGGGAAAAAGTGAAGTTCCATCGGACGGACCCGGAGACGGGGTCGCGGGATGTGGTGGAGTTGGGGAGAAATTAACGTGATGCATTACGTTGAATTCCCATGGTCAGCATTGTTGTTTATCGCCCCAATTTATATTTCTTATGTAGTCAATTATTTCATTTGGAAAAAAGAAATACAAAATCCCAAGGAAAAAACTTGGATGCTCTATAGAATACGAGGCAAAGGCCATCGAAAAATTCTATCTAGCCCATTATTCTGGGTTCTTTTCCCGGCATGGTGCCTGATAATGATAATTAAGTTTTGAGAGATTCTATGTCAAATATAGATTTTGATTCTGCTTCCGCTGATTTACTAAAGCAAAAAGCGTTAGAATATAGGGCTCTCGATAATAAGCCAATAATCGAGTCACAGATAATAGGAATTTATGATGCCTACAGCTATTCTCCTATTCCTGGAATATCGCCGGTAGCAAATATTACAAAGTTCCGAGGTGTTGTTGTAGCGACAGGAGAAATTGTAGAAGCTTACTATGTTGGCTTGGGGGTTGAGGCAGGCGAAAGCTTGTTGGGACCGTTTGATATTGGTAGTGGGTACTTTTTCTTTACAGGGGACGCGTCAGAGTTCGGTGGTTGGTCATTGAATGCTGAGATTCGTTCCCTTGTGACAGCTGGAGTTGGCGCTGGTGCATCAGGTGCACTACTAGTTACTGGGGGTGCAGCTTTATCTGCGGGCGCTGAAGTAAACATTGGTAAAACCGTCAACGTAACTTTGGATGACGTAACTGTTTATAACCTGCTAGGCCATGATTTTTCATCCTTCGGGACGAGTTTCTCTGGCCTTGAATATGATAAGGCTCTCGAAGCTCTGGTCGCGGGCAATAATACATCTGTTACAATCGATTATCCTGCGGAGGATGGCTTTACAGTTGTCAGAAGATTTCAGAAGACGCCGAATTTTGAGACACGTGACGGTTTAAAAATCACCGTCTTTGAGAGCGTTTATGATGCAGACGGTAATCGCTCTTTCGCTCCAGAAGCGTTAGACCTCATTGAAGCCCAAGCTTGGTCATTCGAAATCGGAGATGACGAAGTCTTTAACATCAAGGAAGATGCTAAAGGCCGACTTTACAATTTAGATGTCAGAAACCTTAAATCATATACCGAGATAGCCGCCGACCACGCGAGATTGGAACTCAATGGAATAGCTGAAGATGGCGTTCTAGTTCGAAAGTTCGTTGACCTTTATCCGGATATCAGCGCCAGCGTTCTAGATGAAGTGGAAGGCTTGGTCGTTGAAAGTGAGTATACGCGTGAAAATGGTGTCGTGAAGTACAAGGGCGTGGCCGCTAACCCTGGCCGCCCCGATCTGCCGCCTCTGGAAATTGAAATTTCCAAGCCCGAAACCTTCATTCCAGATAGCCTTGAACTTCTGCCAACCGAGTTAGACCTGATTGACGTTACTATCGGCGATCAACTCTTAACTACCCAGGAAAAGTCTGACATTAGCGTCGCTCTTGCCCCAACGCTTCGCGCTTTGAATGGCATTTTAGACTCTAGTGGCCTGCAAGACGGCGACCGTTTGACTGGTATTATTCGGCAAACGGATCAGGGTGATCTCGTCCTCGGTCTGACTGATGAAACTGGCCGGGAAGGCTACAGCGTCATTAGCGGTGCTCCTGGTGCTGGCCTGAGTGTCGAAGAGCGTGTAATTCGCGACGGTGATGTTGTATTTGTTGAGGACATTGTATCCGGTGAAACCGAAATCCGGATAGCGAATACCCCTATATCCTTTCAAGAAGTCGGCTCTATTTTTGGGTCTCAGATCGGGCGTGCAATTGCGGGTGATAACCCGTTTGAGCAAGTGGCCGTCAGCGCTGCTATGCAGACCTTGTTGTTTAACGTGGGCGAATCGCTTGACGTGCTGGTCTTCGATGAAGGCGGTAATTCCATATCCAATCTCGGAACGGCCATTGAAGACTTGCCCCAGGAATTGTTGGGTAATCTGAAAAGTGCTGGCATTGGCGCTATTAGTTCATTCCTGACAGCTGAGCTGATTGGTTCAATTGGGATCAACGGTGTCCTCGGCGAAATCGCAAACTCAACCGTGAGTGCGGGCCTTACGGCCATCATTACTGATTTGGACCAAATAGCCACTGGTGCGCAGAGCATTGGCGATACCTTATTTGGCAATGGCATTGAAGGCGTAGGCCAAGTTGAGGGTGTCAATTTCGGTAACATACTTGCCTCTTATGCGGGTTCGAGAGTTGCTGGCGAACTTGTCACTGCCCTCAATACAGAGGAAGCGATTGGAGGCTCTGTTGGCAGTGCTATCGGCAGCTACTTAGGGGCAGCTGGCGGTCCCATTACATCTTTCATAGGATCATTTGCGGGGCAAACGCTGGGCACGGGTGTCGTTCGGACATTCAACATCAATCCAGTTCTAGGTGTAGCCAGCCTGATACTTGGTGGGCCAGTCCTGTCAGGCGTTATTGGCTTGCTCTTCGGAAAGCCACGCAGTGTAGCTGATGTTGTTTGGGACGGGGATACGTTCTCTGTCGGCAATGTATGGTCCCGCGGCGGTGGTTCTAAAGACACGGCCCGCGGCTTGGCGAGTCAGGTGGCGACGACTTACAATGCGGTTTTGGGAGGTGTTGGCGGCGAGCTGCTTAATCCAGAGCAAATCCAGCCTGGCACCTATGGCCTTCGTAAGAAAGATTACACCTACAGATCAGAGCCAGATGGCGCGATTATTAAGAAGAGCAGAGATGCTGAAGAGGTGCTGCATTACGGCCTGTATAAAGGACTGTCTGAGTTCGAAATTGCCGGCGGGAACGTTTTTACCAAACGTGCGCTGAATGCCAGCTTGGATTTCAATACCTTCAACAGCTTCTCGCTGGAGACATTGCTCGGCGACTTTGCCATTGTTCAGGATTATCTGAACTACCGCGAAAATTCGCTCGTTATTGATGCACTGATTGCGTCTGACCCGGACTCGGCCTTTTCTGCGGGGTGGGTGATTACACTGCAACGCGCCATCGAGCTCGGCCTGCACAAGCGCGCCGAGTCCGATTGGTATGGCGGCTGGGACGTTGCCCTTGGCGTCTATGATGGCCCTGAGGGCGCGGAGTATACGCCGGGGCAGCTGTCGTTTGACATTGTCGGCAAGGAGCGGGTGACCTCTTTGATTGATGCCGATGGCGGCTTTGTGCTGGGCAGCTATGGCGACACCATCGATACCGCGGGCAAGGATGAGATCCTTGTGACGGGCGACTTGACGATTGTGGGCGACAGCATTGCCGATACGGCTGGGCTGACGATTAATGGGGCGAGCGCTGGTTCTAGCGGGGCGGTGACCTATAGTGCGCAGGGCCTGCCAACGGGCTTGAGTTTGTCGAGTGACGGCGTTCTGAGCGGGACGCCCTCGCAGACGGGCAATTTTGAAATCACCATTTCCGCCTCCGACGGCACGCAGCAGAGCTTCCGCCTTTATGTGGCGCCGACAACGCTGATCCAGACGGCCTATCCAGGCCCGGACGCGCATCAGTTCGTCAATGGCGTGATGACGATCAGTGCAGCGCATTATGACGAAGGCGGGCAGGGCGTTGCCTATAATGACAATCCAGGTTTGCAGGGCGGGGTAACGAACAACTATCGCCCGGGCTCTGATGTGGAGCAGAAAGCGGATGGGACCGTTGGCTGGATTGGCAATGGAGAATGGCTCGAATACACCGTCGATGTGTCGGAGGCTGGGGTCTATGACCTGGGCATGCTGCTTGCGGCGCCGGGCGGAAATGCCTCGGTTTCGGTAGACTTCACGCGGGCGGGTGACGCCGCGCCTTATGTGTCAACGGGTAGCCTATCGACGCCGCAAACCGGCAGTTGGAATACATTCCAAGAGCGGGTTGAGAGCGGTATAGCCCTTGAGGCCGGGCAACAGGTTATCCGCGTCACCTTTAGCAACGGGCAGGACATGCGCTCCTTCTCGCTAACGCAGGTCTCCGCCGACCCTGCGCCTGCAGTGGATTTGCAATCGCCTGATGCGCAGGTCGGTCAAGCTTTCAATTTTGACGTCGCCCCGGCGTTTGAAGCGGCGGGTGTGAGTGGCGGGGGAGGCGGCAGCAACGATCCCTATGTGATTGATGTCGCGGCTGTTGTTCGCGGCGATGACAGTGACAATGCCATTCGCGCAGGCGACCTGGGCAATGATGTGTTCGGCGGCGAGGGCGACGACACGCTCTATGGCGGCCGGCTCGATAACTGGCTGTTTGGCGAGGGGGGCAATGACACGCTCTACGCCGGCGCCGATGATGGCGCGGGCGGCCAGCTGGACGGCGGCAGCGGCAACCTGCTCGATGGCGGCGAAGGCGATGATACGCTCTACGGCAGCACTGGCTCAGACTGGCTGGAAGGCGGCGATGGCGACGACCAGCTGTTCGGCGGGGCGGGCGATGACATTCTGGCTGGGGGTGCCGATGGGGAAGGCGCTGGCCAGATTGATGTTGTCGCAAGCCTTAATCCGATTGCGCACTATCGGCTGGATGGGGATGCGACGGACTCGTCGGGCAATGGGATCGATGGCACTTTAACAACTGATGGAGATGCTTGGTCTGCAGGACATATTGGAAGTGGGGCGTTCCAGTTAACAAACAGCGCTGAATATATAGCGACACCTTCTAGTGCAACTGACCTGCAAATCACGGGGGACTATACCGCATCGGTCTGGGTCAACGCGGATGTAGCGCAGAACGCGTGGAGCACTATTTACGGCAATATTAGAACAGCTACTTCCGAAAACAGTTGGGTATTGCAGCGAAAGAATACAAACGACCAAATTATCGTTCAACACAACTACAGTGTGTTCAACACTGGCATCACATTCTCTGAGATTACCGAGACTTGGCGCAACATTGCTATTGTTTATGAAGCCGGCACCATTCGAAGCTACATAGATGGGGAGCTTCGCAATACTGGGGCAATAGGCGCACCGGATAGTCGGCCCGGTCATTTTCACATTGGCGCAGATAGGTTTGGTGATGCAGGCAGTCGGTTTAATGGTCAAATCGATGACCTGGCTATTTTTGACCGCGCTTTGTCTCAAACCGACATCCAAGCGATTGTTAATGATACGGGCGCTGGTGTTGGGCAAACGAGCGCCTCCTCAGGCGGCGACATCCTAGATGGCGGCGCTGGCAATGATCAGTATCTTGTGCGCGCTGGGGATGGGAATGAGACTATCCAAGAAGGCACAGAGGGCAGGGATACGACAGACCGTCCTGCGCTATCTGCCACAATCGCGGACCACATTACCCGCGTTGGCGCCCCCACTGCGATCCAGCTTGATGATTGGCGTGGTGTGTCAATCCATGAAACGGCGGATCAGGTGGCTGCAGGCGGTGAGGATGTGCTGGTGCTCGGCCCCGGAATTGGCTGGGAAGACATCACCATGCGCCGTGTTGTGGATGGCGACGATGACAATCTCATTATCACGATTGATGCCGATGGGGATGGCGTCGACGACAATACGATCACGCTGAAAGACTGGTATGGCTCCCGGGAAACGCGGGTTGAGAAGCTGCGTCTTGCTGATGGTCAGCAAGTGGATCTGGGCTACACGAACTTCTTCACAGGCACCGATGGAGCCGACCTCATCATTGGGACCAGTGGCCGCGATTTTGTGGTTGCGCTGGGTGGCAATGACTTTGTGTCCACGCTGAGCGACGATGACTTCGCCAATGGTGGGGCAGACGATGACGTGGTGTCTGGGGGCAATGATGACGATCTCGTGATCGGCTCTAGTGGCGATGATATGGTCTTCGGCGACGCCGGTGACGACGCGGTGCAGGGCGGCGCTGGCGATGACCGCGTTATGGGTAACGCTGGCCATGACGTACTGTCAGGCGGCGAAGGTCGGGACATTGTGGTCGGCGGCGCGGGAGACGATCTCTTCCAATTCGGCCGCGGCGATGGCCGGGATGTCATTGTTGATCAGTTGGCGACAGACAGTTGGAGCGTTGTTTTTAGAGGTCCAGATCAGGGCAATCCTTCCCAAAATCCAACGCAAGGCTCTTATCAAACCCAAGGCACGACTATTTACAACGGCGCTATCGCCGAAGAAAACGTCATCTATCGCTTTGGCGAAATCCACGAATGGCTTTACTGGGACAACAGTGGCAATGGCGAAAGCGTTTGGAAGAGCAATTTAGTTAATGGGCAAGGCGTTACTCCGCAGATTAACGGTGGCGGCCAAGTCTATCATTATACCGGTCCTGAGCTTGGCGCTGGCTTGTCCAATGGCTTGGAAACTCTAAACGCCGGGACGGATACGATCGAATTCGATATCGGTATCGATATTGCCGATATTCATTTAGAACAGCGCGGCGATGACTTGTTCTTAGGGATCGGTGCATCTGATGGGTCTTCAGGCGCTTTCGATGACTTAGCTGATGCCATCATCCTGGCCGATTGGTTTGTGGCTGGCGGTGCTGGTCAATCCATTGAGGAGCTATTCTTCTTCCACACCGGCGCCTTGCTGCTGACCGATTTTGATATCATCGGCGGCGGTCCATCTGGCTCTAAAGACGGTAATGACGCCAACGTCACGGGCGGGTCGGGCCGCGATTGGCTTACCGGCAATGCTGGTGACGACAGCGTGTCCGGCCAAGGCGGCGACGACATCCTCAATGGCAATGGCGGTCAGGACGTGGTCGATGGCGACGCTGGCAGCGACATCCTGTTTGGCGGCGCAGGCAATGACACCCTCATCGGCGGCAGCGGGACGTCGGATATCCTGCTCGGCGGGTCTGGGCTGGACCGCGCGTCTTATGAAACGGCAGGCCAGTCTGTCGCCGTGTCCTTGGATGGCAGCGTCACCGCCACGGGCGATGCCATTGGAGACAGCTTCGACAGCATCGAGGGCCTGATTGGGTCGGACTATGATGACAGATTGGTCGGCGATCAATTCGACAACGAGCTGACCGGCGGCATTGGCAATGACACGCTGGAAGGCGAGCTAGGGGATGATGCCTATCTCTTTGCTACAGGCGCTGGCAGCGACACCATCACGGACACAGGCGGCGACGAAGACATCATCTCGTTTGACGTTGGCATTGCCCTTGAAGATCTCAGTTTTCAGCAAAACGTCAACGACCTGATCATTGCTTATGGCGCTGATCAGATCACGGTCACGTACTTCTTTGCCGGCGGCGACAACAAGATTGAAACCCTGCAGTTTGCGGATGGAACGTCTGCCAATCTTGCGAGCTATGTTGATGGGGCCATCAATGGGGCTGAAGACAACGATCTGCTGACGGGTGATGGCACCTTAGCTGGAGCCGCAGGGGATGATGTGCTGGTTGGCGGTGAGGGCGCCGATGTGCTGCAAGGCGGTGATGGTAATGATGTACTGGTTGGCGGCGGCGGTGTTGTGGGGTCTGGTGGCGGCGCCGCAGCAAACAGCGTTTTGGTTTTTGATGATGTAGATGCTGCGGGCGATGGGGAAAATGCTGAACGTTTGTTATTTGACGGCATTTATACAGGGGTAGCGCAAGGCTTTACTGTCGAACTAGAAGTAGCCACCACTGATCCCTATGGTTATTTGCTTACTTACTTGGGTCCAAACAACGAACTTAATCGGCTTGAGTTTACACTCGGGCGTTCCGGTACAGGTACTAGGTTGTCGGTAAAGTTGCCGAACAACCTACAACACCACTTTGTTCTTCCAGAAAGCCTCTATGATGGAGTGACACGTAAGATCGGTTTGAGTCGCGATCAGTTGAGCGGTTTAACGCGTGTATTTGTCGATGGCGCTGAAATTGGTCAGGCCGTCTTAGCACCTGGTGTGTATTTGCCAGATGGTGGTAGCTTCGGGATTGGGCGGCGATATCTCTCTAATACTCGGGCCTATCGGCGGGGTTTAGAAGCGCACTATAGCGATTTCAAAATGTGGAATTCCGCCTTGACTGCGTCGGAGTTGCAGACTGGTGCAGCTGCAAGCTTAGTCAATCATATGCCATTTGATGAAGGCACGGGGACATCGGTTTCCGATCTTGTGACCGGTCGCTCGTTCACCGTATTGGGGCCAAGTAGTTGGAGAAGTTCCACGGCGCCGTCTCTGGGTTATGTCTTCGATACGACCACCGATGTGGACGTGTCCAATGCGTTAAGCGGTGTCAACGGTGACTTTTCCTACGCCGTCGATCTCACAGCTGTCGCTCCAGGCAACGACGTTATTTTCACATACGTATCTCCTACTGGCCAGCGCCAGCTCGACGCTACAGCTTATAACGGCGTGATCAGAATGCACGTTGATGGGCAGCGAATCAGTGCCAACGGCCTTGCGGGTGACGAGCGTCAGTTGGTGTTCACTTGGGATGGTGACACGGATACAGCGAAAATATTCATCGATGGCGTTCTGAAAAGTACCAAGATTCTCAATGTTGGAACGCAGCCCGTCGGCGGCGGGCGGTTGGTTTTAGGGCGTGGATTCTCAAGTAGTTCGGGTATCGATGCAGATACGCCGTTCCATGCGACCAATGGCTATCAAGGCGTTATGAGCCGTTTCCAGGTTTGGGACAAAACGCTTGATACCGCGGAAGTGTCAGATGTTTTTTCAGGCGCTCCGCCACAACAAGGCTTGGTCAATGACATTCAGTTTGCCGGTGGCAGCGGCGCAACGGTGCAGGATGTTGCAACAGGGCAATATCACGATATCGATGGCGGGAATTGGTGGACCGTTCCTGGAGGCACAGGTGGTGGTACCGCAGTTCAAGGCGACGAACTCAATGGCGGCGGTGAAGACTTAACGTCAGATCCCTCCGGCGATTGGGTTAGCTATGCGGGTTCAGACGCGGGCATCAATGTTGATCTTGCGCGCGATACAACAGCAGCGGGAACGCAGGCCGCGGGCGGTGATGCACAAGGCGACTGGTTCACCGATGTCGAAAGCGTCGCTGGCTCGACCCACGATGACGTCATCGCAGGCAACGGCGATAACAACGTTCTCAAGGGCTATCTCGGCGATGATCAGCTAACGGGTGCTGGCGGCGATGATGTGCTGCTGGGTGAGGCTGGCGCCGACATCCTCAGCGGCGGTGCTGGTGAAGACAATCTCTCTGGCGGAGAGGGCGGCGACGATTTGGATGGCGGTGCTGGGGCTGATAGCCTATTTGGTGGCGCTGGGAACGATACTCTAGACGGCGGCAGCGAAGATGATTTGCTGGTCGGCGGCGACGGCGGCGATGATCTTGTCGGCGGCCTGGGCGCGGACACGCTGCAGGGTGATGCCGGTGATGATAATCTCCATGGCGGCGATGGCAACGACACGCTTGTCTCCGGTACTGGCCAAGACGACCTATTTGGCGGCGCAGGCGTAGACCGCTACAGCGTGACCATTGATGACGGATTTACGGATATCATCAGCAACAGTGGCGGCAAAGACATCCTGGAGATCACAGGCGCCAGTATCGCGGACCTGATCTTCTCTGAAAACGGTGGCACGCTTAAAATCAGCACGCCGACGGGCGGCCATATCGATGTTCAAAGCTGGCGCAGCACTGCTGCAACGCTGCGCTATATCAGCGTCGGCGGTCTGCTCCTCAGCAGCTTTGATCTAGAGCTTCTGCTCCAATCCACAAGCGGTCTGCCGGTTATGGAAGCGGACCACGGCCAGCTTTGGCAGACGGCAGCGCTCTATGGCGACAATGCCATTTATGAAGACAGCGCAGGAACAGATGTCCTAGCCCCAGACCCCGACTATGTCGGCGGCGCGACCTTCTACGGCCTAGGCGGCAACGACAGCATCACCGGCACCGAGTTCAACGACGTCATCGACGGCGGCCCTGGGAATGATACCCTGAATGGTGAGGGCGGCGATGACGTCTTCCTCTATTCCGGCGACAGTGGCTATGATGCAGTCGACGGCGGCGACGGTATAGACCGTGTGCTCGCGACAGCCGACGGCATCGCAATCCGCATTGACGACCTCTCCAATGTGGAAGAAATCTCCGCCAATGGCTTTAGCAACGTCACGTTCGACGGCGGCGCGCAGGCTAACCAGATCTTTGACTTCTCCGGCATCACCATTGACGGTATCACCGAGTTCACCTTCGGCAACAACAAGCAAACGGTCACCGGAACGGCGGCAGACGATGTCATCCGCGCGGGCGCAGGCAATGACGATATCACCGGCGGAGACGGCAATGACCGCCTGATCGGCGATAGCGGGAATGACCGACTGGATGGCGGCGCGGGAACAGATACCGCGGACTTCAGCAACGGCACGCCAGGCCGGACAATCAATCTCGCCACCGGCCAAGCCACCGGCGCAGGCACTGATACCCTGATCAGCATCGAAAATGTCATCGGCACCAGCGGCGCAGATCAGATCACAGGAGACAATGAAGCCAACCGCCTAGAAGGCGGCGCAGGTAATGACACACTCAATGGCGGCGGCGGCGATGATGTTCTCATCGGCGGCGCGGGCGCGGACGTTTTTGACGGCGGCGCAGGCTCGGATACCGTTGATTACTCCGCTGAGACTGCGGGTCTCATCATCGATGTAAACGCCAGCCCCGGCACCAACGACACCGAAGATTATACCAGCATCGAGACAATCATCGGCGGCCAAGGCGATGATGATTTGCGCACCGAAGGCTTCATCCGCCTCCACGGCGGCGCCGGCAACGACACCCTGGAAGCCGGCGACACCGACGATACGCTGGAAGGCGGCTCGGGCGACGACGAGATGACCGGCGGCGCTGGCGACGACTCCATGACCGGTGGCGAAGGCGACGACACCATGAATGGTGGCGAAGGCAACGACACCATGCACGGTGGCGAAGGCGACGACGTCATCAATGGC